>CBRGMI010000005.1:0-28509 GCA_967797495.1 uncultured bacterium | reverse complement strand
GACGAAGATCTCGCGCTTCCCAGCGGCCCCACGGGCATCACCGGGAGCACCGGCGCGCCCACGGAGTCGCCGAGCGTGACGCCGTCCCCGACGCCCCGCGAGACGCTGCCGCCCGTGTCGCTGGCCGGATCAAGGGATCCCTTCTCGATCCCTCCCGGTCTCGAGACGTCCACGGGCGGCAGCGTCAGCCCCACCACGACGGCGGCGACCGGCACGACGACGACGATCCCGGCGACGACGACGTTCCCGCCGCCACCGCCACCGCCCCCGACCACGACCACGACCACCACGCCTCCGCCCGGGGGCGGGGGAGGCGGTGGCGAGCACCCGGGGAACAAGATCCTGGTCGGCGGGCACAACGTGAAGCTGATCGGCGTGGCCGGCGGGGGGAGGAAGCTCGACGTGGCGGTCGACGGCAAGGTCTACACCGTGCAGCCGGGGGCTACGTTCGACGACAACTTCAAGCTCGTGAAGATCGACGGGAAGTGCGCCACGTTCCTGTTCGGCGACCAGAGCTTCGAGCTCTGCGAGAAGTAGGACCTCGGGACGCCGGCGCCCTTACGCCGGCGTTCGGGGTTCGAGCCGACGGGTCGGGGAGCGCTGCCGGAGGCACCGGCGCCGCGCACGGGGGAGCGGCCGCCGGTCCGAGAGGGCGGCCTCGGTGACGGGGCCGCCCTCCACCATCCGGGACATCCGGGGCCATTCCGGGCCATCCCGGGCCATCCCGGGCCATGCACGCTGGGCCTCGAGCCTTCCGTCCCGGTCAGAACCGGCGGTGCCGAGGAAGCGGTCTCCTATGATGAACCCATGTTGCGCCTGCTCACGGCCGGTGAATCCCACGGACAGGCGCTCGTCGGGGTGCTGGAGGGCCTGCCGGCCGGCATCCCGGTCTCGCCCAAGGAGATCGCGACCGAGCTCGCGCGGCGGCGTCAGGGCCACGGGCGGAGCGGGCGACAGAAGCTCGAGGGCGACCGGTTCGAGATCGTGTCCGGAGTCCGACACGGCCTCACGCTGGGCAGTCCGATCAGCGTCACGATCGAGAACGCGGAGTGGGACGTGAAGTACCGCGACCTGATGTCCGTCGAGGGCGAGGCGGATCCGACGGAACGCCTGACGCGGCCTCGGCCCGGACACGCGGACCTGGCCGGCGCCCTGAAGTACGGGTTCGATGACGTGCGCAACGTCCTGGAGCGCGCGAGCGCACGCGAGACGGCCATGCGGGTCGCGCTGGGCGTGTTCTGCAAGGCCCTGCTCGCCGAGCTCGGGATCGCAGTCGTCTCCCACGTCGTCCGGATCGGCAAGGTCGCGGTGCGCTCGACACGCGTGCCGCGTCCCGAGGACCTCGAGACGATCGACGCGTCGCCGGTCCGATGCCTCGACGAGGTGGTCGCCGATCGGATGGTGGCCGAGATCGATCGCGCCCGGAAGGCCCGCGACACCGTCGGGGGGGTGTTCGAGGTGATCGCGTTCGGGTGCCCACCCGGGCTCGGCTCCCACGTCCAGTACGACCGCAAACTCGACGCGCGTCTCGCCCTGTCGCTGATGAGCATCCAGTCGGTCAAGGGCGTCGAGGTGGGGGACGGTTTCGCCACGGCGTCCAAGCCGGGCTCGCGCGCCCACGACGAGATCGTGACCGGCCGCGGCGGTTTGCGGCGGAAGAGCTCGCGGTCGGGCGGGATCGAGGGAGGCATCAGCACGGGCCAGCCGATCCGCGTTCGGGCCGCGATGAAGCCGTTCTCCACCGTGCCGAAACCGCTGGCGACGGTCGATCTGGCCACGGGAAGACCGGAGGTGGCGATCACGCA
Organism: uncultured bacterium; assembly: GCA_967797495.1. GTDB lineage: Bacteria > Actinomycetota > UBA4738 > UBA4738 > HRBIN12 > DASSJM01. The sequence goes on along the minus strand of CBRGMI010000005.1, from coordinate 26,704 downwards.
GCGGACGGATGTCTGCGCCGTCCCCGCGGGCGCGGTGGTCGGCGAGGCGACGGTCGCGTTCGTGCTGGCGCAGGCGGTCCTGGAGAAGTTCGGCGGCGACGCGCTCCCCGAGACGCGCCGCAACCTCGACGCGTTCGTGGCCGGGCTGCGGTGACCGCCACACGCGGCATGGCGGGTCGATCGTGATCGTCTACCTCGTCGGGATGCCGGGGTCGGGCAAGTCGACCGTAGGCCCCGAGCTCGCGCGGCGGCTCGGCGTCCCCTTCGTCGAGCTCGACGAGCGCGTCGAGCACGCCGCGGGCTCCTCGGTCCGCGACATCTTCGAGCGCCACGGCGAGGCCCGCTTCCGCGAGCTCGAGGCGGCCGCCCTCGTCGAGGCCGCGTCGAACGACCCGTCGGTCGTCTCCTGCGGCGGCGGGGTCGTGCTCGAACCGGCCAACCGCGTCTCGCTTCGGGCGACGGGCGAGGTGGTGTTCCTCTCGGTCCCTCTCGAGGTGCTCTCGGAGCGGGTTCGGCCCGGAGCGGAGCGTCCCCTGATCCGGTCCGAGGGCGACCTCGAGCGCCTGTTCCGTGACCGAGAGCCGCTCTACCGTGAGTTCGCCGCCCACGTCGTCGACGGGAGCGGGCCCGTGGACGACGTTGCCGCGGCGATCGAGAAGGAGCTCCTTCGATGGAGCGCGTGAGCGTTCGGATGCCCGGGCGGGCGTACGAGGTCTGCGTCGGGTCGGGGGTGCTCGCACACGCCGACGAGCTCGTCCCGGCGCTCGCCGGGGCCGAGCGCGCATTCGTGATCGCCGACGCTCCCGTCGCCGAGCGCTACCTCGCCGCCCTGTCGGACGGTCTCGCCGCCCGCGGCCTGGGCGTGGTGCACCTCGGCGTGCCCGAGGGCGAGGAGGCCAAGTCCCTGCAGGTCATGAACGCGCTCGAGCGCCAGCTCGCCACCCAGGGGGCGCACCGGGACGACCCGATCGTCGCGCTGGGGGGCGGCGCGGTCGGCGATCTGGCCGGGTTCGTCGCGGCCACGTACATGCGCGGCGTCCCCTTCGTGCAGGTGCCCACGACGCTCACCGCGCAGGTGGACGCGGCGATCGGCGGCAAGACGGGCGTCAACATCCCCGAGGGCAAGAACCTCGTGGGCGCCTTCCATCAACCCATCGGCGTGCTGGCCGACGTGGGGACGCTCGCCACGCTGCCCGATCGAGCGTTCCGGAGCGGGCTCGCGGAGGTGGCGAAGTACGCGCTCACGCTCGATCCCGAGCTGCTCGAGACGCTCGAACGCGATCCATCGCGCCTGCTCGAGCGGGAACCGGCGCTCCTCGAGCAGGTGGTGACCCGATGCGTGCGCGCCAAGGCCGCGGTGGTCGCGGTGGACGAGCGCGACGAGGGCCGCCGCCTGGTCCTGAACTACGGCCACACGCTCGGGCATGCGCTCGAGCGCCTCGACGAGTTCGCCGGCCGGACCCACGGCGAGGCGATCTCCGCGGGGATGGTGTTCGCGGCCAGGCTCTCCGAGGCGCTCGGCCGTGGCCCGTCGGGTCTCGCGGCCCGGCACGTTCGGCTGCTCGCGTCCCTGGGGCTCGAGACCGACGGCGGGCTCCCGCCCACCGAGGAGGTCCTGTCGGCCATCGGGATGGACAAGAAGTACCGCGGCGGGTCGCGCTTCGTCCTGTTGGAGGACGTCGGCCGCCCGTTCGTGCAGGATGCGGTCCCGCAGGAGCTGGTGCGCGCCACGCTCGACCGGTCCGGCTCGGGCGCGCAGGCGATGGGGGGTTGAGGGTGCGGGTCCTGTTCCTGTTCGGCCCGAACCTGGGGGCACTCGGACGCCGGGAGCCCGAACGGTACGGCACGCAGACGCTCGCGGAGATCATGGACGAGGTGGCCGAACGCGGCGCCAGGCTCGGCCATGAGCTCACGTGGCGTCAGAGCGATCACGAGGGCGAGCTGATCGGCTGGCTGAACGGCGCCGCGGCCGAGGGGTTCCAGGCCGTCGTCGCGAACCCCGGCGCGCTCTCGCACACCTCGTACGCCCTCCGAGACGCGGTCGAGGGCTGCGGGCTGCCGGTGATCGAGGTCCACATGACGAACATCTACGCGCGCGAGGAGTTCCGCCGGCACTCCGTGATCTCGGCCGCGTGCCGCGCGACGATCGCCGGTGCGGGTGCGGGCGGCTACCACGTCGCGCTGGAGGCGCTCCCGTGGATCACGGGCTGAGACGCTCGCGCCTCGGCGCACGCCTCACCGAGCTCGGGGTCGAGGGGCTGGTCGTTACGCGGCTGCCCAACGTTCGCTACCTCACGGGGTTCACGGGGTCCAACGCACAGGTCGTGGTCGCGGTGGACGGTTCGGCCGTGTTCCTGACCGACGGCCGATACGGTGCGCAGTCGAGCCACGAGGTGCCCGACCTGCCCCGGATCGTCTACCGGCAGGGGTATCCGCAACCGCTGGTCGACGCCTGTCGGACCCTCGGGATCGGTCGGGTGGGGTTCGAACGTCACGCGCTCACGTACGAGGGATGGGAGCGGCTCAGTGACCGGGCCGAGGGCATCGAGCTCGTGCCGGTCGGCCCTGAGGTCGAACAGCTCCGCCGAACCAAGGACCCCGAGGAGATCGCGCTGATCGACCGCGCACAGGGCTGCGCGGACCGTGTGTTCGAAACGGTGGTCCTGGGCGGCGGCCTGCACGAGGGCGTGACCGAGCGCGCGTTCGCGCTGGTGCTCGAGACCGCGATGGTCGAGGCCGGCGCCGAGGATCGCGCGTTCGACTCGATCGTCGCGTTCGGCGACCACGCGGCCGAACCCCACCACCACCTCACCGACCGGGGGCTCGCCCGCGGCGACATGGTCAAGCTCGACTTCGGCGCGCGTGCGGACGGGTACCACTCCGATATCACGCGGACCGTGGCGTTCGGCGAGCCCGACCCGCGGTTGCACGAGATCCGAGACGTCGTCGCCGCGGCGCAGCGGGCGGGGATCGAGGCGGTGCGCCCCGGGGTCTCCACCGTCGAGGTGGACGCCGCCGCGCGTTCGGTGATCGTCGACGCGGGACACGGTGATGCGTTCCCGCATGGGCTCGGTCACGGGGTCGGCCTCGAGATCCACGAGGCGCCGTCGCTGCGCTGGGACGGGGGCGAGGAGCTTGTCGAGGGGATGGTCGTCACGATCGAGCCCGGCGTGTACATTCCCGGGCTCGGAGGCGTCCGGATCGAGGACATGGTCGAGGTGACCGCCGACGGACGCCGCGAGATCCCGCGAGCCACCAAGGAGCTGATGGTGCTGTGAGCGTGTCCACCAACGACCTGAAGAACGGCATGACGCTCGAGCTCGACGGCACGCTGTTCCAGGTGGTCGAGTTCCAGCACGTCAAGCCGGGCAAGGGAGGGGCGTTCGTCCGCACGAAGCTCCGCAACGTCAGGACCGGGTCTGTGGTCGAGCGCACCTTCAACGCCGGCGTCAAGGTGGGCCTCGCGATCGTCGAGCGCAAGGACATGCAGTACCTGTATCGCGACGGCGAGTCCCTGACGTTCATGGACATGTCGTCGTACGAGCAGATTCCGGTCCCGGCGGGGATCGTCGGGAACGGCGCGAGCTGGCTCTCGGAAGGAGCGACCGCGCAGGTGGCCATGCACCAGGGCACCCCGATCGGGGTCGAGCTCCCGGCCTCCGTCACGCTGGCGATCACGAGGACCCAACCCGCCGTGAAGGGCGACACCAAGACCAATGCCATGAAGCCCGCCGTCCTGGAGACGGGCGCCGAGATCCAGGTGCCGATGTTCGTCGAGGAGGGGGAGCGCGTGAAGGTCGACACGAGGTCGGGCGCCTACATGGAACGGGTCAAGTGACTGCTTGAGCTCGCGCAGGCAGGAGCGGCGCCTCGCGATCGAGATCCTGTTCCAGGCCGATGTGACCGGGAACGACGGACGGTCGGCCCTCGCCGGCTGGGTCGAGTCCGGACGGACCGTGCCTGCGTTCACGCGTCAGCTGGTGGAGGGCGTGACCGATCACCTGGCCGAGCTCGACGAGACGATCGGGGCACACTCGGAGGGGTGGACCGTCGACCGGATGGCATCGGTCGACCGCACGGTCCTTCGGGCGGCCGCCTACGAGCTCGCGTTCGATCGAGCGGTGCCGGTCGGCGTGGCGATCGACGAGGCCGTGCGGGCGGCCAAGGACCTGTCCACGGACGACTCGGGACGGTTCGTGAACGGGATCCTCGGCAAGATCGCGAGCGAGCTCGATCCGAAGGCCGAGGGGCCGAGCTGAGGGGAGGCTACTCGGAGGACTGCGCCTTGCCCTCGGCGCGCTTCTCGGAGTCTTCCGAGATGCCGGCCTCCGGATCCGAGGCGCCTTCGGACATCCCCTTCTTGAACTCGCTCGAGGACTTGCCCAGCGACCGGGCGAGATCGGGGAGCTTCTTGGCTCCGAAGAGGAAGACGATCAATGCCACGATGCCGACGATGACCCACTCGTTCATCTGGACTCCCGCCCTTCGGTGTCGGGTTCCAGTGTACGCCCGCGGCGCTCGGAGGTCCGCGCCGGAGGCCGTGGTATCCTCGCCGCGAACTTCCGCCCTTTAAGTCCGGTCCCGAGAGGCCGGGAAGGGAGCCGAAGACGGTGTGTGCTCGAGCACGGCGCCCTGCCGCACGCGCGGCCGGGCGTTCCTTCTTGAGGGCCTCCTTCTTGAGGGCCCCTGGGACCGCCTGATGCCGGCCGCGAGGCTGATGGACGAGGCCGAGGTGCGCCGGTCGATCACGCGTATCGCGCACGAGATCATCGAGCGCAACAAGGGCGCCGACGGATTCGTCCTGGTGGGGATCGCCGCCCGCGGCGACGACCTCGCGCGGCGCCTGGCGACGGAGATCGGCCGGATCGAGGGGCGGACCGTCCCCGTCGGCGCGCTCGACATCACCTTCTACCGGGACGACATCGGGATCCGGGCCGAGGCGCCCGAGGTGCACGAGACCCGGATCGACTTCGACATCAACGGGTGGACCGTCGTGCTGGTCGACGACGTCTTGTTCACGGGGCGGACGATCCGCTCGGCGCTCGATGCGCTCGTCGACTTCGGGCGCCCGACCGCGATCCAGCTCGCGGTGCTCGTCGACCGGGGACATCGCGAGCTGCCGATCCGCGCCGACTTCGTCGGCAAGAACGTGCCCACCCGCAAGGACGAGGACGTCCGAGTGGCCCTCCGGGAGGTCGACGGCGAAGACGCCGTCCTCGTCCAGGACGCCGTGACCAGTCACATGGGGGAGCGAGCATGAACGGACACCTGCTGTCGATCCACGACGTGAGCGCCGAGGAGATCGTGCGGATCCTCGACACGGCCGAGTCGTTCCGCGAGGTTGGCACGAGGGTCATCAAGAAGGTCCCGGCGCTCCGTGGCCGGACCGTCGTGAACCTGTTCTATGAGAACTCGACGCGGACCCGGATCAGCTTCGAGCTCGCGGCCAAGCGGCTCTCGGCCGACGTGATCAACTTCTCGACCAGCGGCTCGAGCGTGTCCAAGGGCGAGAGCCTGAAGGACACGGCGCTCACGCTGCAGGCCATGGGCGCCGATGCGATCGTGATCCGGCACTCGTCCAGCGGCGCGCCGCTCACGCTCACCCGCTGGGTGAAGGGCAGCGTGCTCAACGCGGGCGACGGCACCCACGAGCACCCGACGCAGGCCCTGCTCGACCTGTACACCATGCGCGACCGGCTCGGACGGCTCGAGGGCCTCCGCGTGGCGATCGTCGGGGACGTGCTGCACTCGCGCGTGGCGCGGTCGCTCTCGTTCGCGCTCGTCAAGATGGGGGCCGAGATCACGCTCGTCGGTCCGCCGACGCTGATCCCGCCGGACGCCCCCGCGTGGGGCGTGCAGGTGAGCCACGACATCGGGGAGGTGCTGCCCAAGCTCGATGTCTGCTACATGCTCCGCGTGCAGCGCGAGCGTCAGCGGCAGCAGTACTTCCCCAGCGTCCGCGAGTACGCACGCCTGTTCGGCCTGTCGCGCGAGCGGGCCGGGACGCTCCCGGACGGCGCGCTCGTGATGCACCCGGGCCCGATGAACCGTGGCGTCGAGATCGACTCGGACGTCGCCGATCTGCCTCGGGCGGTGATCGAGGAGCAGGTGACGAACGGGATCGCCGTTCGGATGTCGCTCCTGTACCTCCTCCTCGGAGGGTCCGGCTCCCAGGCGGCCGACGAGGCTCGCGCCGTCCGGCTGCCGGAGGAGGTGGCCACGGGTGCCTGAACCGGTCCTGTTCAGGGGCGCCCGGGTGGTCGATCCGCCCTCCGGGACGGACGAGGTCGCCGACCTGCTCGTGGACGGAGGCGTCATCGCGCCTACACCGGGCCCGGCCGCGACGGTGCTCGACTGCGACGGCCTGGTGCTGGCACCGGGTCTGGTCGACCTCCACACCCACCTGCGGCAACCGGGCCGCGAGGACAAGGAGACCGTCGAGTCGGGATGCCGCGCGGCCGCGCTCGGCGGGTTCACCGCGGTCTCCCCGATGGCGAACACCGATCCGGTGGCCGACAACGCGGCCGTGATCCACGAGGTCCTCGAGCTCGCCCGGGCCGCCGGAACCTGCGACGTCTTCCCCGTGGGCGCGATCACGCGCGGCCTCGGCGGAGAGGAGATGGCCGAGCTCGGCGAGATGGTCGACGCGGGGGTCCGCATGTTCAGCGACGACGGACGCTGCGTACCGAACGCGCGCATGCTCCGCAACGCGCTCACGTACGTCCGCGCGTTCGAGGGCGTGGTGATCGCGGAGCACTGCGAAGACGCCTCGCTGGCCGAGGGCGGACAGATGCACGAGGGGCCCGCCTCGTCGTCGCTCGGGCTCGCGGGCCAGCCACGGGAGGCGGAGGAGGTCGTGGTCGCACGCGATCTGGCGGTCGCGCGACTGACGGGAGGCCGGTTGCACCTGTGCCATCTCTCGTCCGCCGGATCGGTCGAGATGGTGCGCCGGGCCAAGGCCGAGGGTCTGCGCGTCACGGCCGAGGTCACGCCGCACCACCTCGTGTTCAGCGAGGAGGATCTGCTCACCTACGACACGAACATGAAGATGAACCCGCCGCTGCGTTCGGGCGAGGATCGCCACGAGCTCAGGGCCGCGCTCGCGGACGGGACGATCGACGCCGTCGCGACCGACCACGCTCCCCACGCCGTCGAGGAGAAGGAAGCGGAGTTCGACCAGGCGCCGTTCGGCACGATCGGGCTCGAGACCGCGTTGGCGGCCCTTCTTACGCACCTGGTCGAACCCGGCGAGCTCACGCTTGCCCGCGCGATCGAGGCCCTGTCCACCGCGCCCGCGCGGATCATCGGCGCCGGGGACCACGGCGGGCCGATCGAACCCGGCCGCCCCGCCAACCTCGTCGTCTTCGACCCGTCCGCCGAGTGGGCGGTCGAACCACCGTTCGCCTCGAAGAGCCGGAATTCCGCCTTCCTCGGTCGCAGGCTCCGGGGCCGGGTCGTGCACACGATGCTCCGCGGGGAGCTCGTCGTGGCCGACGGGAAGGCTCAGCGGTGAACTGGGGACCCGCGGCGGTCCTGGTGCTCGAGGACGGCGGCGTCTTCCGCGGAACCGCGTTCGGTGCGCCCGGGGAGGGGTTCGGCGAGGCGGTCTTCAACACGGGGATGTCGGGGTACCAGGAGGTGATCACCGATCCCTCGTACGCGGGGCAGGTCGTGGCCATGACCGCACCGCAACAGGGCAACTACGGCACGAACGCGGAGGACGCCGAATCCGGTCGCGTGCACGTGTCGGGGTTCGTCGTGCGGGAGGTCGCGCGCCGCGCCTCCAACTGGCGAGCCACCGGGTCGCTCGCCGACGAGCTGGCGCGCGCCGGCGTCGTGGGGCTCGAGGGCGTCGACACCCGCCGCCTCACGCTGCACCTCCGCGACCGGGGCGCGATGCGATGCGGCGTCTCGACGGTCGACCTGGACCCGGACTCGCTGCTCGAACGCGTCCGTTCGCATCCGGCGATGGAGGGTTCCGACCTCGCGATGGGCGTGAGCTCGGACGAGCCCTACGCCGCGCGGGACCTCGTCGGACCGGCGAGCGCCGAGCTCGGCCACGTGTATCGCGTGGCGGCGTACGACTTCGGCCTGAAGCGAAACATCCTCCGCCGGCTCGCGGCGGCCGGGATCGAGGCGACCGTCGTCCCGGCGACGATGCCGGCCGCCGAGGTGCGCTCCACCGGGTTCGACGGCGTGGTCCTGTCGAACGGGCCGGGTGACCCCGCCGCGACGACCTATGGGATCGACGCGTGCCGCGAGCTGCTTGGGACGATGCCGGTGTTCGGCATCTGTCTCGGGCACCAGCTCCTCGGGCTCGCGCTCGCCGGTCGGACGTCCAAGCTGCCGTTCGGGCACCGCGGCGCGAACCAACCCGTGAAGGACCTGCGGACCGGCCGCGTCGAGATCACGAGCCACAACCACGGGTTCGCGGTCGAGCCCGACGGGTGGCCGCGCGATCGGAACCTCGTGCGGACGGCGTTCGGGGGCGTCGAGCTCACCCACTGGAACCTGAACGACGGGACGCTCGAGGGGCTGCGGTGCCTCGACGTCCCGGCGCTCTCCGTGCAGTACCACCCCGAGGCCGCCCCGGGGCCCCACGACGCGCGCTACCTGTTCGACGAGTTCCGTGCGCTGATGGCGGCGGCCTGATGCCGAAGCGCTCCGACCTGCACCGCATCCTGGTGATCGGCTCGGGCCCGATCGTGATCGGGCAGGCGTGCGAGTTCGATTACTCGGGGACCCAGGCCTGCAAGGTGCTGCGGCGGGAGGGGTTCCACGTGTCGCTCGTGAACTCGAACCCGGCCACGATCATGACCGATCCGGAGTTCGCGGACCGCACCTACATCGAACCGCTCACGCCCGAGTCGGTCCTGCGGGTGATCGAACGCGAGCGCCCCGACGTGCTGCTGCCGACCCTCGGAGGCCAGACCGCGCTGAACGTCGCGGTCGCGCTCGCGGAGTCCGGGGACCTCGAGCGGCTCGGGGTCGGTCTGATCGGGGCCGGGCTGGACGCGATCCACCGGGCCGAGGATCGGAGCGGCTTCAAGGAGACCATGAGCCGCGCCGGGCTCGAGACGCCGCACGCGGGGACCGCGCGCTCGCTCGACCGCGCGCTCGAGCTCGGGGACGAGCTCGGGTACCCGCTGATCGTCCGGCCGTCGTTCACGCTCGGTGGCGGCGGGAGTGGGTTCGCCCGCAACCGCGCCGAGCTCGAGCGCGTCGCGAGCCGCAGCCTCGCGGCGAGCCCGGTGACCGAGATCCTGGTGGAGGAGTCGGTCGCCGGGTGGAAGGAGTTCGAGCTCGAGGTGATGCGCGACGGCGCGGACAACGCCGTCGTGATCTGCTCGATCGAGAACGTCGACCCGATGGGCGTGCACACCGGCGACTCGATCACGGTCGCGCCGGTGATGACGCTGTCCGATCGCGAGTACCAGCGGATGCGCGACGCCGCGCTCGCGTGCATCCGCGCGGTGGGGGTCGAGACCGGCGGGTCGAACATCCAGTTCGCGGTCGACCCGCGTACCGGCCGTCAGGTGCTGATCGAGATGAACCCGCGCGTCTCGCGTTCGTCCGCGCTGGCCTCCAAGGCAACGGGCTTCCCGATCGCCAAGATCGCGGCGCTCCTCGCCGTCGGCTACACGCTCGACGAGATCCCGAACGACATCACCGGCGTGACGCTGGCGGCGTTCGAGCCGACGCTCGACTACGTCGTGGTGAAGGTGCCCAGGTTCGCGTTCGAGAAGTTCCCCGAGGCCGACCCGGAGCTGACCTCCACGATGAAGTCCGTGGGCGAGGTGATGGCGATCGGCCGGACGTTCAAGGAGGCGCTGGGCAAGGCCTGGCGCTCGCTCGAGCGTCCCGACGTCGATCTCGGCGGACCGGGGGCCGGCGACCGCGGCCGGCCCCTGGAGGCGCTCGCAACACCGAGCGAGGACCGGCTGCACCTCGTGGAGGCGGCCCTGCGTGGGGGGAGCTCGGTCGAGGAGGTCGCGCTCGCGAGCGGGATCGATCCGTGGTTCGTCGACCAGATCGCGCAGGTGGCCGAGCGGGTCGCGACGCTCGACGGGCGCGAGCTCGGGACGGTCGCGGCCCCCGAGCTCGAGCGGGCCAAGCGGATCGGGCTGTCCGACCGGCGGCTCGCGCGCCTCACGTCCTCGACCGAGGACGAGGTCCGCAGGCGCCGGGAGACGCTCGGGGTTCGGCCCGTGTTCAGGACCGTCGACACGTGCGCGGGCGAGTTCCCCGCCCGCACCCCGTACCACTACTCCGCCTACGAGGAGCAGGACGAGGTGCGACCGGCCGAACGTCCGCGCGTCGTGATCCTCGGGGCCGGCCCCAACCGGATCGGGCAGGGGATCGAGTTCGACTACGCCTGCGTCCACGCGGCGTTCGCGCTCGGGGACGCTGGGTTCGAGGCCGTCATGATCAACTCGAACCCAGAGACCGTCTCCACCGACTACGACACGAGCGCCCGCCTGTACTTCGAACCGCTGTCGACCGAGGACGTCCTGGCGGTGTGCGAGGCCGAACGGCCGATCGGCGTGATCTGCCAGTTCGGCGGGCAGACGCCGCTACGGATGGCGAGGGAGCTCGAGGCCGCCGGGTTCCCGGTCCTCGGGACGCGGGCGTCCAAGATCGACCTGGCCGAGGATCGCGGGAAGTTCGCGGGCCTCCTCCTCGAGCTCGACATCGCCGCGCCCGAGCACGGCGAGGCGAACGACCTCGAGGAGGCCCGGGCGGTCGCGGCGCGGATCGGGTACCCGGTCGTCGTTCGACCGTCCTACGTGCTCGGGGGGCGTGCGATGGAGATCGTCGACGGCGATGACGAGCTCGAGCGTTTCGTCGCGCAGGCCGCCGCGGCCGGCCCCGATCACCCGGTCCTGATCGACCGGTTCCTCGAGGGCGCGATCGAGATCGACGTGGACGCGGTGAGCGACGGCACGGACGTGTTCATCGGCGCCGTGATGGAGCACATCGAGGAGGCGGGGATCCACTCCGGCGACTCCTCGTGCCAGATCCCTCCGGCCACGCTGTCCGACGACGAGCTTGACGAGGTCGAACGCATCACGCGCAGCCTCGCGTTGCGACTGGAGGTGCGCGGCCTGATCAACCTGCAGCTCGCGAGCAAGGACGAGCGGATCTGGGTCCTCGAGGCGAATCCGCGCGCGTCGCGTACCGTGCCGTTCGTGTCCAAGGTCACCGGGGTGCCGCTCGCAAAGGTGGCGACGTCCGTGATGCTGGGTCGGACCCTGGCCGAGCTCCGGGACGAGGGGCTCGTGCCGGCCGCGCCCCGGCACTACCTGCGGCTGCCGCACACGGCCGTGAAGGCGGCCGTGCTGCCGTTCGGACGCTTCCCCGGGGTCGACACGTTGCTCGGGCCCGAGATGCGGTCGACGGGGGAGGTCATGGGGATCGACGCGGATCCGGGACGCGCGCTGGCCAAGGCCCTGGTCGCGAGCGGCGCCTCGCTGCCCCGCGAGGGCACGATCTTCCTCTCGGTCGCGAACCGGGACAAGCGGGCGATCCTGTACCCGGCCAAGCGCCTGGCCGATCTCGGGTTCCGCCTGCTGGCGACGCGGGGCACGGCCGCGGTGCTCGAACGTGCCGGGATCGCCGTCTCGAGGGTCTCCAAGGTCTCCGAGGGTGGACGCTCGGTCGTCGATCTGATCCGGGACGCCGAGGTCGACTTGGTCGTGAACACGCCGTTCGGTCGCGGCCCGCGCACCGACGGGTCGCTGATCCGCGCCGCCGCCGCGCAGGCGGGCATCCCGTGCATCACCACCCTGCCTGCCGTTCTCGCGGCCCTTCGCGGGATCGAGTCGGTGCGTGGAGGGGGAGGGGAGCCCCGCTCGCTGCAGGAGTACCACGCATCCGCGGACGCGACGGTCGCCGTCCAGGAGCCGCTGGTGTTCGGGCACGACCCCGCCGAGGTGGCGTCCTGATGCCCGGGGCTCTCGAGGCCGGACCGTGAGGCGCGTCCGCGCGGAGGTCCTGAACGCCAAGCGCGTCGGCGCCTACCACTCGATCACGATCGTCGCGCCCGAGGTTGCCGAACGGGTCCGGCCCGGGCAGTTCGTCTCGGTCGCGGTGCCCCAGGGCCGAACCTTCCTGCTGCGGCGCCACTTCTCGATCCATCAGGCGTCGCGTCGCGGGGGATGGGCGGGAACCCTCGAGTTCGTCTTCGATCCGCGGGCCGGTGGTGGCTCCAGTTGGCTCGCGGAGGTCAAGGCCCATCAGTTCCTCGACGTGATCGGGCCGCTCGGCACGGCGTTCGCGTATCCGGCGAAGCTCTCGACGTGCCTGCTCGTCGCGGAGGGACATGGCTCCGCGCCGATGTACTTCCTGGGCCAGGAACTCCGGGCGCGCGGCAAGCGCGTCGACATGCTGGTGGGTGCGGAGACGCAGGAGCTCGTCTTCAAGCCGATCGAGGGCAAGCGCCTGGCTCAGACGATCGTCATCGCGACGGAGGACGGGAGCCTGGGGGAGACCGGAGGCGTGGCCGACCTGCTCGCGCAGGTCGTCGAGGCCACCGGCGCGCAGGTGATCTACGCGGCGGCCGGGCGACAGACGCTTCGGCGGATCTCCGAGTTCTGCTCCGAACGGCAGATCCCCTCGCAGGTGGCCGTCGAGGAGGAGATGGCGTGCGGCTTCGGCCTGTGCTTCACCTGCACCGTGCCGGTGATCCGCAAGGACGGCTCGGGCTACGACAACCTCCGAGCGTGCATCGACGGGCCGGTCTTCAATCCGGCCCGGATCCTGTGGGACCGCTGGATGGGGGAGGAGCAGCGCATGATCGGGACGCCGCCCGAGGGGTTCCCCATGGTCACGACGTGGCCTGGATGAACCGGCTCGACGTCGTATGAGGCCGGGGCTCGGCGTCGATCTGAACGGTCTGCGATTCACCCACCCCGTGCTCTCCGCGTCGGGGTGCCTTGCGACCGGCCACGACGTCCCCGGCCTCGTCGACCTGCGTCAGCTCGGCGGCGTCGTGACCCGCAGCCTCACGTTCGGGCCATCGAAGGGGTGGGCCACCCCACGCGCGGCCGAGACCTCGTCGGGGCTGCTCACGGCCGTCGGGTATCAGAACCCCGGCGTCCTGGCGTTCGTCGAGGAGGATCTGCCGAGCCTTCGCGACGCGGACGTCCCGGTGGTCGCGTCGGTAGCCGGCGGGAGCCTGGGTGAGTACGTCAACGTGGCGAGCTCGTTGCACCTCAAGCCGGGGGTCGTCGCGCTCGAGGTCTGCGTTTCGTGCCCGGACGATGAGCGCGAGGGCCAGCCGTTCTACGTCCGCCCGGAGCGGCTGACCGAGGTCGTGGGGGCCGTGGCCCGACTGTCCCGCGTGCCGGTGTTCGCGAAGCTGCCTCCCTTGCTGCCGGGCCTCGTCGAGACCGCCCAGGCGTGTGTCCGGGCCGGTGCCTTCGGCCTCACCCTGATCGCTCAGGTCCCGGCACTGGCCGTCGACCCTCATCGCCTTCGGACGCGGACGGCCACGCCGGTCGGTGGGCTCTCGGGCCCCGCGATCAAGCCTCTGGCCCTCGCGGCGGTGTACCAGGTGGCGCGGGCGCTCCCGAACGTGCCGGTGATGGGCGTCGGAGGCATCGCGACGGCCGAGGACGCGATCGAGTTCCTGCTGGCCGGTGCGTGGGCGGTGCAGGTCGGCACGGCGCTGCTGGTCGACCCCTCGGTCCACGTCGATATCTTGCAGGGGATCCTCGGGTACCTCCGCGAGAAGGGGTTCGCCTCGCCCGACGAGCTGCGCGGCCGCGTTCGGGTCCTCGACGCTGGGAACGGGCCTTGATCCCGCGCCCGGACAACCCGCTCATCGTCGCGCTCGACGTCTCGGAGGTCGACGCGGCCGAGGCGATGGCCCGGCGGCTCGAAGGCCAGGCCGGAATCCTCAAGGTCGGGCTCGAGCTGTTCGCGGCGCACGGTCCCGTTGCCGTGTCGCGGATGCGAGCGTTCGCCCGGGTGTTCCTCGACGTGAAGCTTCACGACATCCCGGCCACGGTCGAGGGCGCGGCGCGCAACTGCGCCCGGCTCGGGGTGGCGATGCTCACGGTCCACGCGCTGGGGGGAGAGGCCATGGTCGCAGCCGCGGTCCGCGGCGCCGCCAGGGGCGCCGAAGAGGCGGGGCATGCGGCCCCGATGGTCCTGGCCGTGACGGTGCTCTCGAGCCTCGCGGGGGAGGGGCTCGCCTCGGCGCCGTCGCTCGCCTTCGAGGCGGTCGCGGCGGGCGCGGACGGCGTGGTCGTGTCCGGCGAGGACGTCGTGCAGGTCCGCGAGGTGCTCGGCTCGGCGGCGTGTCTCGTCGTCCCCGGCATCCGCCCGGCCGGCTCGAATGGTCACGATCAGGTTCGCATCCTCACACCCGAGGAAGCGGTCGAACGTGGCGCCGACTACCTCGTCGTCGGCCGGCCCATCACGGGGTCGACGGACCCGGCGGGCGTCGCGCGCGCGATCCTCGCGACGGTTCGCTGACGGCGCCGCCCACCGGAAACCTGCAGGTAGAGCGCATGAGTCGCGTTGATGCCCTCGTGGGGCCCTGGCTATACTCGCGGACTTCCGGCCCCGAGCGAAGGAGTGGTGTGATGCCCCTACCCGTCCTGACCGATGAACAGCGCAAGCAGGCCCTGGAGAAGGCCGCGATCGCGCGGAAGAGGCGCGCCGAGCTGAAGGGTCAGCTGAAGTCCGGCAAGCTGATGCTGAAGGACGTGCTGTCCAGACAGGACGACGACACGGTGGGCAAGATGAAGGTCTCCACCGTCCTCGAGTCGCTCCCGGGTGTGGGGAAGGTCCGGGCGCGCAAGATCATGGAGCGTCTGGACATCTCCGCCAGCCGACGGGTCCGGGGTCTCGGCGCGAAGCAGCGCGAGTCGCTCCTGGGCGAGTTCGCGAAGAAGTAGCCACCGCTGGCCGCCGGGCTCGGGAGGCTGTTCGTCGTCGCCGGACCCTCCGGGGTCGGCAAGGGGACCGTCGTCCGCCTGGTCCGCGAGCGGAACCCCTCGATCCACCTCTCGGTCTCGGCCACGACGCGCGCGCCCCGATCGAGCGAGCGCGAGGGCGTCGACTACCGGTTCGTGTCCGAGGAGGCCTTCGATCGGATGATCGAGGCGGGTGAGCTGCTCGAGTGGGAGGAGATCTTCGGGCACCGCTCGGGGACGCCGGCCGAGCCGGTCCGCCGGGCGCTCGAGGCTGGGATCGACGTCCTCCTCGAGCTGGACGTGACCGGGGCCAGGCACGTGCAAGGGGTGATGCCCCGGGCGGTGCTGATCCTGCTCGAGCCGCCGACGATGCAGGAGCTCGAGCGTCGGCTGCGTTCGAGAGGCACCGAGACGGATGAGGGTCTGGCTCGGCGGCTGGCGAAGGCCGACCGGGAGCTCGAGCAGCGCGATGCGTTCGACGTCGTGATCGTGAACGACGACGCCGGGCGGGCCGCCGACGAGGTCGCTGCTATCATCGATGCGTCTCCGCAGGTAGATGGCCTGCCCGAGGCCACCCCAGGACACCCGGCCGAGGGACCGGCCGAGGGAGAGAAAGGATCCTCGAACCCATGATCGAGCCCAAGATCGACGACCTGCTCGCTCAGGTCGACTCCAAGTACACGCTCGTGACGCTGTCGGCCAAGCGCGCTCGCGAGATCAACTCCTATTACAACCAGCTCGGCGAGGGCCGCGCCGAGTTCGTGCCGCCCCTGGTCGAGACCGGGTTGCGAAACAAGCCCCTGTCGATCGCGCTCGAGGAGATCGCCGAGGGGAAGATCAACTCCGAGCGGCCGGACGGGGTCGGCATCAAGTAGCCGATCGACCCGGGCCCCGAAGGGATCGGGGCCGAAGGAGGCCCGCGTGACGACCGAGCGCTCCGCCCTCCGCTCCGTCCTTGGGGGCCGACGCGTGCTCCTCGGCGTCACCGGTGGGATCGCCGCCTACAAGGCGTGCATCCTGGTGCGGCTCCTCCGCCTGCGGGGCGCCTCGGTGCGGGTCGTCATGACCCGTTCGGCGGAGCGGTTCGTCGGCCCGGCGACCTTCGCGGCGCTCTCCGATCACCGCGTGTACACCGACCTGTGGGAGGAGCCCGGCGTCGTCCTGCATGTCCGGCTCGCCCACGAGGCCGACGTCGCCGTCGTCGCGCCGGCCACGGCGAACGTGATCGCCAAGCTCGCGCAGGGCATCGCGGACGATCTGCTCACGTCGACGTTGCTCGAGGCCAGCTGTCCGCTCGTCCTGGCCCCGGCGATGCACACGGGGATGTGGGAGCACCCGGCGACGCAGGCCAACGTGTCCGCCCTGTCGTCGCGAGGGGCTCGCCTCGTCGGACCGGCCCACGGCTCGCTGGCTGCCGGCGACGAGGGGACGGGTCGCATGACCGAGCCCGAGGGCATCATGCAGGCGATCGAGGATGCGCTCGCCGCGGCGGGCGATCTCGCCGGCACACGCATCGTCGTCACGGCCGGACCAACGTGGGAGCCGATCGACCCCGTCCGATTCGTCGGGAACCGTTCGACGGGCAAGATGGGGTTCGCCGTCGCCGCGGAGGCGTTCGGACGCGGGGCCGCGGTCACGCTGGTGGTCGGCCCCGGCACGGTCGAGGCCCCCGCGGGTCCCGCCCTGATACGCGTGACCACCGCGGAGGAGATGCGCCGTGCCGTGCTCGACGCGGCCGAGGGGGCCGACGCGGTCGTGATGGCGGCCGCCGTCGCCGATTTCCGGCCCGAGACCGCGGCCGACGCCAAGATCAAGAAGAGCCAGGGTCCGCCGCAGGTCCGTCTCGTTCCCACCCGCGACATCCTCGCGGAGCTCGGCGCGGTCGGGGACACGGTCCTCGTGGGCTTCGCGGCCGAGACCGAAGACGTCGAGGCCTCCGGGCGCGAGAAGTTGCGGCGCAAGGGCGTGCAGCTGTTGGTGGCGAATGAGGTCGGGCGCGAGGGCACGGGGTTCGGTTCGGATACGGATCGCGCCGCGATCCTGGCCGCCGACGGCGAGGACGTCGGCATGCGCGAGTGGACCAAGCCCGAGCTGGCGTCCGCGATCTGCGACCGCCTCGCCAAGCTGCTCACCGTCTAGCGCCCCGGCCCGTCGCGACCCCCGACCGATCCGCGCCCCTCGTGCGGAGGCCGTCGGAGGCCGCTGCTATGCTCCGCCGCGATGAGCCACGCGTACCTGTTCTCGTCCGAATCGGTCGCCGAGGGGCACCCCGACAAGCTCGCCGACAGGATCTCCGACGCGGTCCTGGACGCCATCATCGCGGTGGACCCCGAGTGCCGCGTGGCGTGCGAGACGTTGGTGACGACGGGGTTCGTGATGGTCGCCGGCGAGATCTCGACTTCGGAGTACATCGAGATCCCCGCGGTCGTGCGCCGAACGCTCACCGAGATCGGGTACACGGACGCCAACTTCGGGATCGATGGCGACACCTGCGGGGTAATCACGTCGATCCAGGAACAGTCCCCGGACATCGCGCGGGGCGTCGACGAGGCGCTCGAGCATCGCGAGGGTCGATCGGTCGACGAGCTCGACGCGCTCGGCGCCGGCGACCAGGGGATGATGTTCGGGTACGCGTGCCGCGAGACCGACGAGCTGATGCCGCTGCCGATCGCGATGGCGCACCGGTTCGCCAAGCGCCTGGCCGACGTGCGCAAGGCGGGTGTGATCCCGTACCTGCGGCCGGACGGCAAGAGCCAGGTCACGATCGCGTACGAGGGGACCACCGCCAAGCGGGTCGATACCGTCTTGATCAGCGCGCAGCACCGCGAGGAGGTCGACGTCGAGACCCTGCTCGCCCCCGACGTCCGCTCCGAGGTGATCGACCCGGTGCTGCGCGAGTTCGAGCTCGATGCCGAGGGCGTCCGCATCCTCGTCAACCCGACGGGCCGGTTCGAGATTGGGGGCCCCAAGGCAGACACCGGTCTCACCGGCCGGAAGATCATCGTCGACAGCTACGGAGGGATGGCGCCGCACGGCGGCGGCTGCTTCTCGGGCAAGGACCCGACGAAGGTCGACCGCTCGGCGGCGTACATGGCGCGGTACGTCGCGAAGAACCTCGTGGCCGCGGGCTCGGCCGACCGGCTGCAGATCCAGGTGGCGTACGCGATCGGGACGGCCCACCCGGTCTCGCTCGCGGTCGACACGTTCGGGACCGAACAGGTCGACCCCGCCCGCCTCGTGGACCTCGTGTGGGACGCGTTCGACTTCCGGCCGGCGGCGATCATCCGGGACATGGATCTTCGACGCCCGATCTACGAGGACACGGCCGCCTACGGCCACTTCGGCCGCAAGGAGTTCCCCTGGGAGGCGACCGACCGCGCGGATGAGCTCCGCCGCGCGTTCGGCTAGCGCGAGCTCCCGGTTCGCCCCGAGGGCACCGCGGGAGTCGCCGATGGGGGTCCTGTCCGGCCCGGTCACCGTCTGCATCGACCGCCCGCTGCTCGCCCTCGATCGTCCCTTCACGTACGACCTGCCCGAGGAGCTCGGCGCCGGTCTCGGGTCCGTGGTGCAGGTCCCGTTCCACGGCCGGGCCACGCGCGCGTGGGTGCTCGGCGCGACCGACGACGTGCCCGAGCGGATGCTCCGGGTCCGCAAGCTCGTCTCGGCGGTCCGATCCTTCGACGAGCGCTCGCTCGCGCTGTTCCGCGCGATGAGCGAGCGGTACGTCGCGCCCCTCGCGACCGTGATCGGCCGGGCGGTACCCCCGCGCGTCGCCTCGGAGGAGACCTCGGTCGAGACCCCGCCGCGGGGAAACAGGCGCTTGCGGGCGCTGGGGACCTCACCCATCGAGGCCTACCGGGACGGCCCGCGGCTGCTGGAGGGCCTTCGGGCGGGGCAGGGCGGCGCCTTCGTGGTGCGGCCCGCGCCCACCGACGAGGCGGACGCCGCCGTGACCTGCGTCGCCGCGACGCTCGCGGCCGGGCTCACGGCGATCGTGATCGTGCCGGACGCGGACCCCGTGCCCGCGACCGCGGCGGCGGTCATCGACGCGTTCGGAGCCGACGCGGTGCTGTTCCTGGGGGGCGACAAGCGCGTCCGGTACCGCACCTGGCTCGAGATCGCCGCCGGCCGCTACCGGGTGGTGGTGGGCACGCGTCCCGCGGTGTTCGCGCCGCTCGCCGAGCTGGGGCTGATCTACGTGCATCGTGAGGGGCATCCGCAGCACCGAGACGAACGTTCGCCGTCGTACCACGTCCGCGACGTGGCCCGGATGCGGGCCGAGATCGTGGGGGCCGTGACCGTCCTGAGCGCGTTCTGCCCCTCGCTCGAGGCCACGGTCCGTGACCATGTCCTCGTCGAGCCGGCCGGCAGGCCGTGGGCGCCCGTCGAGGTCGTCCGGCCCGGGCCCGAGGGCCGGTCGCCCCGCCTGATCCGGGCGCTCCGCTCGGCCACGCGCGCGTTCGTGTTCGAGCCGCTCCGTGGCTATGGGGTCGCCAGGGTCTGCAGGTCCTGCGGGGAACCGGCCGCGTGCGCGTCGTGCCTCGGGATGCTGCGGCTCGAACGCGGCAGCGTTCGGTGCGTGGTGTGCGAGGCACCCGGACGGTGCGCGTCCTGCGGTGCGACCGACTTCGGCATCGCCCGTCGCGGCGCCGAACGGGTCGAGGAGTGGGCGCGCGGCGTCGCCACCGTGCCGGTGTCCCTGATCGGTCGCGACGACCCACCCCGCGCGCCGATCGAACGCGAGGTGCTGGTGGGCGGGGTCGACGCGTTGAAGGACGTGGGCTCCCCGGGCCTGGACCTCGTGGCGATCCTGCACGCCGACGCCTCGCTCCGTCGTCCGGGCGTGGACGCTCGTGAGCGGGTGCTCGTGACGTGGTTCGAGGCGGCGGCCTGGGCCCGTTCGGACGGACGGGTCATCGTGCAGACGGACGCCCCGAACGACTCCGCGGTCCAGGCTCTCGTCTCGGGACGACCCGACCGGTTCCGACGCGCCGAGGCCCCGCGCCGGGCCGAGGCCGGCTTCCCGGTGGGGTCGCCCGTGTTCCGCGTGACCGGCGGCGCCGAGCTCGACCGCGAGCTGGCGGCGCTCGGACCCGAGACGTTGCTCTCATCGAACGTCGGTGGGGCGACGATATGCTTGGTCGCGCTCGATGCGGCCCGCGTCCCCGGTTTCGGCGCCGAGATGCGACGGCTCGCGGCGGCGGGGATCGTCACCCGGGTCGAGGCGGAGCCGCACCTGTGAGCGGCAACGGCGTCGGTGGGGGAGAGATCGTGACCGTGTTGCGGATCAGAACGCTCGGCGACCCCGTGCTGCGGGAGACGTCCTTGCCCGTCGATGTGTTCGACGACGCGCTCCGCCGGATCGTCGACGACATGCTCGAGACGATGTACGCGGCTCCCGGCGTCGGTCTCGCCGGGAACCAGGTGGGTCTGCGGACGGCGTGCTTCGTCTACGACGATCGCGAAGGACACGCCGGCTTCGTCGCGAACCCCCGGCTTTCCGAACCGGATGGCGAGGAGACGCTCGAGGAGGGATGCCTGTCGATCCAGGGCCCGTACCACCCGACGGTCCGCGCCGCGCGGGTCCGCCTGGTCGGCGCCGATCTGGACGGCGGACCGCTCGACATCGTGGCGGAGGGTCTCCTGGCGCGGATCTTCCAACACGAGACCGATCACCTGAACGGGATGCTCTACATCGACCGTCTCGACGACTCGGGCCGGCGTGACGTGATGCGCCAGCTCCGCGAGTTCGAGGTGCAACGCTCGGAGCCCTGAGGGTCGACCTCCGGGAGAGCACGCGGGCCCGCGTATCCTCGCACCCGTGATCCGCTCGCTCCGCATCGCGTTCCTCGGCAACGACCGATGGTCGGTGCCCTCGTTGCGAGCGATCGCCCACTCCGACCACGAGGTCGTCACGGTGATGACGGCCGCGCGCAGGCCCGCCGGTCGCGGCAACGAGCTGCGCGCGACCCCGGTCGCGGACGCCGCGGCGGAGGCAGGGCTGTCGCTGCGCGAGGTCGAGACCGTCACGTCGGGCCCCGGCGCAGACTCGCTCGCCGCGAGCGCCCCCGACCTCCTGATCGTGGTCGCCTACGGCGAGATCCTGCCGCAGGCAGTGCTCGAACTGCCGGCCATCGCGCCCGTGAACCTGCACTTCTCGCTGTTGCCCGAGCTCCGGGGCGCGAGCCCGGTGCAGACGGCGCTGCTCGAGGGACGCGACGAGACCGGCGTCACGACGATCGTGATGGACGCCGGGATCGACACCGGTCCGGTGATCCTCCGCCGGGCCGAGGCGATCGACCGCGGGGACGACGCCGGTTCGCTCGGGGACCGGCTCGCCGCGATCGGCGCTGAGGTCCTGGTCGAGACCGCCGACCTGTTCGCGAGGGGCGCGGCCGAGCCCCGTCCGCAGGACGAGGCGGCAGCCACGTTCACCAGGCGCCTTGGGGCGGACGATCGCGTCCTGCGGTGGACCGAACCCGCGCGCGATCTCGTCAACCGCACCCGGGCGATGTCGCCCGAGCCGGGCGCGACCACGAGGTTCCGCGGCCAGGACCTGAAGATCTTCCGCGCCGAAGCCGTTCCGGGGACCGGGGCGCCCGGCTCGATCGTCGACGCGGGCAGGGAGGGCCTCGTCGTCGCGACGGGGGAGGATGGGTTCCGCGCGATCGAGCTCGCGCCGGCGGGCCGGCGGCGCATGAGCTGGTCGGACTTCCTGAACGGCTACCGCCCGGTGATCGGCGAGTCGCTCGGGTGACCGGTCCCGTTGACCGCAGACGGGCCGGGTCGACGCGCAGGGTCGGTGCCCCGGGGCGGCCGGCGCCGGCGCCGTCCGCGCGTTCGGTCGCGCTCGACGTGATCCGACGCGTCACCGACGAGGGCGCCTACTCCAACCTCGCCCTCGCGCGGACGCTCGCGCGGGTGGGCCTATCCGAACGCGACGCGGCGTTCGCGACCGAGCTCGTCTACGGCACGTTGCGCAGCCTGATCCCGATCGACCACTGGCTCGCGCCGCTGCTCGACCGTCCGATCGACACCGCCCCCAAGGGTGCCCGCGCGGCGCTGCGCCTGGGGGCCTACCAACTGCGCTTCCTTCGTGTCCCCGTCCACGCCGCCGTGTCGGAGACCGTCGCCCTGGCCGACCCGCGCCACCGAGGCTTCGTGAACGCGGTCCTGCGCCGGTTCGCGACGCTCGAGCCGGAGGTGCCCAAGGGTGGGACCGATGCCGCGGTCTCGCTGCGGACCGGACTCGCCGAGTGGGCCGTGCGCGAGCTCCGCCGGATCGTGTCGTCGGACGAGGAGACGGAGCGGGCCGCCGCGGCGCTCGCCGCACGGGCGCCGCTCACGATCCGAACGAACACCTGTCGCACGACGGTCGACGAGCTCGAACGCGAGCTGCATGCCGCCGGCGTCGAGACCGAACGAGGGGCGGTGCATCCGGACTCGCTCGTGATCGGCTCGGGTGCGCCCTCCGCGCTGCCCGGATTCGCCCAAGGATTGTTCGCGGTCCAGGACCAGGCCTCCTCGTTCGTCGTGGCGGCGCTGGACCCCCGGCCCGGCGACCGGGTCTTGGACGTGTGCGCCGGTCCGGGCGGCAAGACCGGTCACCTCGCCTGCGTGATCGGGCCCGAGGGACGCTCGGTCGCCGCGGATGTATCGCCGACGCGGCTGGAGCTCGTACGCGCCAACGTCGAGCGGCTCGGCGTTCGGACGGAGCTGCTCGTGCAGGACGGTCGCCGGCCCGCCGTCCGGGGCGGGTTCGACCGCGTCCTGGTGGACGCGCCGTGCTCGGGGATCGGCTCCTCGCGCCGGCGCCCCGAGCTCCTGTGGCGGGCCCGCAAGGACCAGCTTTCGAGCCTCGCCCGGCTGCAGGTCGGGGTCGCGACCGCCGCCGCGGGGCTGCTGCGTCCCGGGGGCCGGCTCGTCTACAGCGTCTGCACGTTCCCGCGCGCCGAGACCGACGCCGCGTGCGACGCGATCCTCCGGCGCGTCCCCGGGCTCGAGCCCATCGAGATCGCCGGCCCCGACGGCCCCGCCGAGCGGGTCCGCCTCTGGCCGCACACGCACGGCTGCGACGCGATGTTCGTCGCGGCCTTCCGCGGGCGAGCAACCCCTCACGGCTAGAATCGCGCCGTGGCCAAGCTGGGCGCGTCCATCCTGTCGGCGGACCTCGCCCGTCTGGCCGAGGAGGTCAAGCTGGTGGGTCAGCATGCCGACCTCATCCATATCGACATCATGGACGGACACTTCGTGCCGCCCCTCACGGTCGGTCCGGCGGTGGTGGCCGCGCTGCGCCCACACACGGATCGGCCGCTCCACGCGCATCTCCAGGTCGAGTCGCCCGATGGGTTCCTCGACGAGCTCGCGGGGGCGGGGGCCGATGCCGTGAGCTTCCACCTCGAGGCCGTGAGCGACCCTGCGCCCACCCAGCGAAGGGTCCGCGGGTTGGGGATGCGGGCCGGGATGGCCCTCGCGCCGCGGACACCCGCGGAGGCCGCGTTCGCGTTCCTCGAGGACGCGGACGACGTGGTCGTCCTCGCGGTCGAACCCGGATGGGCGGGGCAACCGTTCCAGCCCGGGGCCGTCGCCAAGATCGAGGCTCTCCGTTCCGCGATCGATCGTCGCGGCCTCGACGTCGAGGTGCACGTGGACGGCGGGGTGAACCTCCAGACGGTCGCCCGATGCGTGCAGGCGGGCGCCGACGTCCTGGTCGCCGCGACCGCGATCTTCGGGGCCGGGGACCCGGTCCGTTCGGCCCTCGAGCTGAGAGCCTCGGCGGAGGCGACGGTCTGATGCCTGAGTCGATCCTCGTCGTCGACGACGATCCGGACATCGCCCGGTTCGTCGAGGTGAACCTCCGCAGCGCGGGCTACGAGGTCTCGGTCGCCTCGGACGGGGAGGAGGCGCTCGAGAAGGCGGCCGGCATGCGCCCCGATCTCGTGCTGCTCGATGTGATGATGCCGCGCATCGACGGTTTCGAGGTCGCGCACCGGCTCCGCCGGAACCCACACACCTCGAACACGTCCATCATCATGCTCACCGCGAAGGCGCTCGCGACCGACAAGGTCCTCGGGCTCACCGCGGGCGCCGACGACTACATCATCAAGCCCTTCGACCCGATCGAGCTCCTCGCGCGGGTCAAGGGCACGCTCCGGCGAGCGAAGGAGATGCGAAACCTCTCGCCGCTCACCGGCCTGCCCGGGAACATCCGTATCCAGGAGGAGATCGAACGGATGATCCGCGAGGAGTCGCCGTTCGCCGTGCTGTACGCGGACCTGGACAACTTCAAGGCCTACAACGACCAGAAGGGGTTCGTGCAGGGTGACCGCCTGATCCAGGAGACCGCGAGGATCCTGCAGGACGCCGTGGCCGAGCGTGCCGGCGCCGACGGGTTCGTCGGGCACGTCGGGGGAGACGACTTCGTGGCGGTCGTGCCGCCCGACGCCGCCGAGGACGTCGCCGAACTCGTGATCGAGACCTTCGACCGGCAGATCGATGGGTTCTACGACCCCGAAGACGTGCAGCGCGGGTACGTCGAGGTCGAGGATCGCAAGGGGAAGCTGCAACGGCTGCCGCTCGCCGGCATCTCGATCGGCATCGCGACCACGAAGGGGCGCTCGTTCGCTCACTACGGCGAGGCGGTCTCGGTAGCCACCGAGATGAAGCAGTACGCCAAACGCGAGCCCAAGTCCTCCTACGCGGTCGACCGCCGCAAGGTCGACTGACCACCCTCCGTCCGGCTTCGCACGCCTCGTGTCCACATGACCTGCCCGCGCGGGCGACCTATACTTGAGCTTCCAGAAGAGCCTGTCTTCGGGGCGGGGTGCAAGTCCCCACCGGCGGTGAGAGTCCGCGACCCCCCGAACGCCATTCGGGGGTTGACCCGGTGAGATTCCGGGACCGACCGTCAAAGTCGGGATGGGAGAGGACGGGCGGAACGGCGGCCGACGGCTGCCCCGTCCTGCTCTCCCTGCATCGCCGCCTCGAGATCGGAAGCGACATGTCCGACGAGGCGTATATGGAGCGGGCGATCGAGCTCGCGCGGCGGGGCAGCGGCCTGGTGTCCCCCAACCCCATGGTCGGCGCCGTCGTGGTCTCCGACGGCGCGATCGTCGGCGAGGGCTCCCACGAAGGCCCGGGCCTGCCGCATGCCGAGGTCGTGGCGCTCGACCGGGCGGGCGAGCGCGCTCGAGGCGCCACGCTCTTCACCTCGCTCGAACCCTGCGACCACCACGGCCGCACGCCACCGTGCACGGCGGCGATCGTGCGCGCCGGCATCGCGCGGGTGGTCTCCGCGTCCCGGGACCCGAACCCGGTCGTGGACGGGCAGGGGGTGCGGAGCCTCCGCGCCCGTGGCGTCGAGGTCCTCGAGGGGATCCGCGAGGCCGAGGCGCAGCGGCTCAACGCGGGGTTCGCCAAGCACGTTCGCACCGGGATGCCGTTCGTGATCTGGAAGGCCGCCGCTTCGCTGGACGGCAAGGTGGCGGCGCGCGACGGCTCCTCGCGTTGGATCACCGGCGAGGCCGCGCGAGCCGACGTGCATCGCCTCCGAGCGTGGGCGGACGCGATCGTGGTGGGTGCCGGCACGGCGCTCGCCGACGACCCCGAGCTCACAGTGCGCGACCCCGACTATCGGGGGAGTCCGCCGATCCGGGTCCTGGTGGACGCGCGGGGGCGCGTGGGTCCGTCGGGGGACCTGTTCGACGACCAGGCGCCCACCCTCGTCGCGACGACCGAGCTTGCGCCGACGAACGCGCGTGACGCGTGGCGTGAGGCCGGCGCCGAGGTCTTGGTGGTGGAGACCGACGGCGAG
Organism: uncultured bacterium; assembly: GCA_967797495.1. Lineage (GTDB taxonomy): Bacteria > Actinomycetota > UBA4738 > UBA4738 > HRBIN12 > DASSJM01. The sequence goes on along the minus strand of CBRGMI010000005.1, from coordinate 967 downwards.
GGCGTGGGGCTCACCGCGCTCATGCGCGATCTCGGCAAGCGCGACGTCCAGGGGGTGCTCCTGGAGGGCGGACCGACCCTGGCCTGGTCGGCGGTCGAGGAGGGCCTGGTCGACAGGATCGTCCTGTACCTCTCGCCGAAGCTGCTCGGCGGGAGGGACGCCCCGACCGTCTTGGAGGGACGTGGGTTCGCGCCTATAGGGCAGGCGCTGCCGATGCGGATCGGGTCGATCGAGCGGGTCGGCGAGGACCTGAGGGTGGAGGCGGATGTTCACGGGGATCGTTGAGGAGCGCGGCGTGGTCCGCGAGGTGGGGACGACGCGTCTTTCCATCGGCTGCCGAACCGTCACCTCCGACGCGACCGAGGGCGCGTCGATCGCGGTGAACGGCGCCTGTCTCACGGTCGTCGAGCGCTCGGACGAGCATCTCGCGTTCGACGTGTCCGAGGAGACGCTCCGGCGAACGAGCTTCTCGCGCCTGCGGGCGGGCGACCCCGTGAACCTCGAGCGGCCGCTCACGCTGTCGAGTAGGCTCGGCGGTCACCTCGTCCAGGGACACGTCGATGGCGTGGGCGAGGTCGTCGCGATCGATCCCGCCGACGACGGGAGCGCGTGGATCACGGTTCGCGCCCCCGAACCGGTCGCGCGCTACCTGGTGGACAAGGGCTCGGTGTCCGTCGATGGGGTCAGCCTGACGGTCGCCTCACGGGACGGGGAGACGTTCGGCGTGGCGCTGATCCCGCACACGCTGGAGGTGACGACGCTCGGCGCCGCCGAGGTGGGAGACCCATTGAACCTGGAGGTCGACGTGATCGCGAAGTACGTGGAAGCGCTCCTGCACCCGATCGAGGGCCAGATGGAGGGCCAGATGGAGGGAAATACGCCATGACCCAGGAGACCGGACCCGTGTTCGCGACGATCGACGAGGCCCTCGCCGACATCCGCGCCGGGAAGATCGTGATCGTCGTGG
>CBRGMI010000004.1:0-30895 GCA_967797495.1 uncultured bacterium | reverse complement strand
GGGCCCCTCGCCGGACTTCGCGCGCGCGGCGCGGAGGGCGGCGGCCCGCGCGCGGCCCTCGGCCACGCGCCGGTCGGCGCCCTTGCCGACCTCCTCCGCCAGGACCCGGTCGAAGGTCTCCTGGTCCAGCGGTATGTCGTCTCGAGCCATCGTCCCCTTCTCCGCTACATCGGTCCCGAGATGCCGCCGTCCTTGCGGATCCGCCAGAAGTGGACCGAGAGAAAGATCACCAGGACGAACGGCAGAGCGAGCACGTGCAAGACGTACCACCTGAGCAGGGTGTCCGGACCCACGACCACCCCACCGAGCAGCAGGAAGTTGGCCTGCTTCGCGATCAGCGGCGAGTAGCCGGCGAGCGAGGTGCCGACCGTGACCGCCCAGATCGACAGCTGGTCCCACGGCAGCAGGTAGCCGGTGAACGACAGCCCCAGCGTGAGGAACAGCAGCAGCACGCCCACCACCCAGTTGAACTCTCGGGGCGGCTTGTACGAGCCCGTGTAGAAGACCCGGGCCATGTGCAGGGTCACGCTGAACACCATCAGGTGCGCGCCCCATCGGTGCAGGTTGCGGACCAGGTCTCCGAAGAACACCGAGGTGCGGATGTTCTGCATGTCCGTGTAGGCCGCGGCCGAACCGAGCTCGGCGGCGGGGCGATAGAAGAACATCAGGTAGATGCCCGTGATCGTCAGCAGGATGAACAGGAAGAACGAGAGCCCACCCAGGCAGAACGTGTAGGTGAGCTTCAGCCCGTGCCGCTTCATCTTCACCGGGTGCAGGTGATAGAGCACGTTGTTCATCGTCGCGAGGGCGCGGTCGCGGGAGGTGTCTCGATAGCCGCGACGGAAGATCGAGCCGGGGCGGAACATCGATCTCCAGACTTCGGTCTCGCGGACGCGGTCGAGGGCCTCGCCGGGCGTCGGCAGCTTCAGCGTCGCCACGTCGTCCCCCTCATCCTTCCCCCGCCTAGCCGGCCTCGGCGCGCTGGGACTCGGGTACCGAGGCCATCGTTCGCTGCCCGCGCGTAGCCTCCGGCAGCCGCGCGTAGTACAGCGTGTCGGTGGGGCACCGGTCGACGCACACCGAGCACCGCGTGCACGCGTTGTCGTCGACGACGAACACCGAGTACGCGGTGTGGACCTCGGCCCCGACGGCGTCATCCTCCGAGTCCTGGACGATGTCGGTCGACATCATGTAGATGCAGTTCCACGGGCAGACGTCCTCGCACGCTCGACACAGGATGCAGTTGTCGGGGTCGAGCATCAGGTGCTTGGGCGACTTGACGCCTTTCGCGAGCCAGTCGGGGTCGACGGTCTCGACGACGTAGTCGGTGTGGACGTCGACCTCGGTCTTGGTGAACGGCATCGCCTAGGACTCCCTCATCGGTACCCGCCGGTGGGACGGTCGGCGGTGCCGCCCCGGAGCTTGCGCCGCCAGTTCTGCATGATCGCGCCGATCACGACCACCGTGACGAACGGGCCCACCGCGAGGTTCGCGGCGACGAAGTCCCGGGCCATCGGATGCCAGTCCGAGGTCCCCGACAGGCCGCCCCACCCGAGCTTCTGCTCGGCGAAGTAGAGCCATGCCGAGGGGATGACGGCCATCGTGATGACGCTGAAGAAGGCGAACCCCAGGGAGAACAGGACCGCGGTCGTCCAGGTCCATTCGAAGTTCTTGACGATCGGCTCCGCGCGTTCCTTCCCCTTGACGAACACCTTCGGGACCTTCATACGGCCTCCGTCGCCACGACCGTCCTCTCGTTCCCCACGTCTTCGTGCGCCGGGCCTCGCTCGTGCCTGGACCGGGTCGGATTATAGTCGCGCTGTCCCCCCGACCCCCGGTCGCGCCCCCGGCTCGCTGCTTGTGAATCGGTTCACAAGGCCCGTCGTCACTATCGCAGGACCGGACACGGGACCGCAACCCACCGCGCCAGCGGCGCCGAACCCCCGCGCGGGCGCCGACCATAGACTGGCGCGGTGACCGGGGTGCTCGCCGACTGGGTCCAGGACGGTCTGGGGTCGTGGTGGGCCCCGGGTCTCGCGTTCGCCGCCGGGGTGATCTCGTTCGCGTCGCCGTGCGTGTTCCCGCTGGTCCCCGGCTACCTCTCGTTCGTGGCCGGCGGTGAGGTACGCGAGGAACGCCAACCGGTGGTGCCGATCCTGCTGTTCATCGCCGGGTTCGCAGCGGTGTTCTCGGCGCTCGGCGCCTTCACCGGCGCGATGACGCGACTGCTGCGGTCGACGGCGGGCATCCGGATCTCGGGTGCGATCATCATCGCGTTCGGGGTCCTGATGCTGCTGTACGCGCTCCGTCTCGGGTCGCCGTCCCTGTTCCTCGAACGCCGGCCGCTGCTCGAACGAGCCAGGCCGGGCCGCGCGTGGGCGTTCCCGCTCGGCGTCGCGTTCGGCGCGGGGTGGACGCCGTGCATCGGCCCGGTCCTCGCGGGCGTGCTGGCGATCGCGGGCTCGCAGGGCGGCTCGCTCCGCGGCGCCCTCCTCCTGTTCGTCTACTCGATGGGGCTCGGCCTGCCGTTCCTGTTGGTCGGGGTCGGGATCCGCAAGCTCATGGGCGCCCTCGCGTTCGTCAAGCGCAATTACCAGTGGATCGCCGGGGTCTCGGGTGTGGTGATGATCGCGATCGGCGTGCTGGTCGCGACGAACCTGTGGACGCGGATGCTGGGTCCCGTGTTCCGCGCGATCGACGATTTCAGCCCGCCGATCTGAGGTGCGCGGCGTGCCGATCGTGGGTACTCCCAGCCCGGAGCCGTGCGTCCGCGAGCCCGGGGAACGGTGCTACAGTGCGCCGGGCCTCGGTGCCCGTCCGACGTCCACGCGGAGGTAGACCGGAACGGTGCGCAGGAGAACGGTCGTGGTCCTGGGCCTGGTGGCCCTGGCCCTCGTGGCCGCGGCCTGTGCGCCGAACGCCACCCAATCGGCGCTGGAGCCCAAGGGTCCGTACGCGCAGAAGTCCTTCGACCTGTTCGTCCCGGTGTTCTGGGTCGCGGTCGCGATCTTCGTCATCGTCGAGGGCCTGCTGGTCCTGTTCGCCTTCCGGTACCGACATCGTAAGAACCGAACCCCGCGCATCCCCGCGCAGATCCACGGCAACACCCGGCTCGAGATCGCGTGGACGATCCTGCCGACGCTGATCCTCGCCGGCGTGGCGGTGCCCACGATCGCGACGATCTGGGACCTCGCGGCGAAACCGACGGGCGACGTGCTCGAGGTGAACGTGCTCGCGCACCAGTGGTGGTGGGAGTTCGACTACCCGGGCCAGCAGATCCTGACCGCGAACGAGCTGCACATCCCCACGGGGCGCCCCGTCTACCTGACCCTGTGCGCGGTGGGGTTCGGCTACGGGACACCCGTCCCGAGCCAGGGCGGCCCGCCCGCCCCGAACGCGTGTCAGACGGGCCCGCCGGACGGCCAGCCGCCGGCCGGGATCGGCGCCGCGGTGATCCACTCCTTCTGGGTGCCGCAGCTCGCGGGTACCCAGGACGTCGTGCCGGACCTGACGAACCACCTGACGATCCAGGCCGACGAGCCCGGCACCTACCAGGGACAGTGCAAGGAGTTCTGCGGCCTGTCGCACGCGTACATGAAGTTCCGGGTGGTCGCGCACACGCCCGCGGACTTCGAGCGCTGGGTGGCCGAGCAGAAGGCGCCCGCGTCGCCGGACGTGTCGGGTCCGGCCGAGGCGGGGAAACAGGTCTTCCTGCAGACCTGCATCGCCTGCCACGCGGTGGCCGGGCTCCAGACCGCGAACGGCCAGCCCGTGCTCGCCAACGGCGGGCCCAACCTGACCCACCTGATGAGCCGCGACTGCTTCCGGGGCTGCACGCTGGAGACCAACGACGAGAACCTGGCACGCTGGATCGCGGACCCGCGCTCGTTCGAGGCGGGTTCGTTCATGCCGGACTACGGCCTGACCCCCGACCAGGTCGATCAGGTCGTCGCGTTCCTGAATACGCTGGAGTGAGGTGAGGACCCCATGGCGACCGTGAGCGTCCCCGCGGAGCGGCCAGGCGGGCTGCTCCGGCGACCGCACGCGACGACGGGGTTCTGGAGCTGGTTCACGACCATCGACCACAAGAAGATCGGGGTCCTGTACGGGATCACGGCCTTCGCGTTCTTCCTGATCGGCGGCATCGAGGCGTTGCTGATCCGCGTGCAGCTCGCGCGCCCCGACCAGGCCTTCCTCGAGCCGGCCGTGTACAACGAGCTGTTCACGATGCACGGCATCACGATGGTCTTCCTCGTGGTGATGCCGCTGTCGGCGGCGTTCTTCAACTACCTGCTGCCGCTCATGATCGGCGCTCGCGATGTGGTCTTCCCGCGGCTGAACGCGTTCAGCTACTGGGCCTTCCTGTTCGCCGGCCTGTTCATCTACTCGAGCTGGTTCCTGGGCGGCGCGCCGAACGGGGGGTGGTTCGGCTACGCGCCGAACTCCGTGGTCGACCCAACGCGGGGGATGACGTTCTACGCGATCGGGCTCCTGATCGCCGGGATCGCGTCGACGGTCTCGGCCATCAACCTCGCCGTGACGATCCTGAACATGCGGGCGCCGGGCATGACGCTGTTCCGGATGCCGGTGTTCGTGTGGATGGGGCTGGTCGTGCAGCTCCTGCTCGCCTTCAGCCTCCCGGTGATCACGATCGGGCTGGTCGAGTTGCTGTTCGACCGGCTGTTCGGGACGCACTTCTTCGACGTCGCCGCGGGCGGCAGTCCGGTGCTCTGGCAGCATCTGTTCTGGTTGTTCGGGCACCCCGAGGTCTACATCCTGGTCCTGCCGGCGATGGGCATCGTCTCCGAGATCCTGCCGGTGTTCGCGCGCAAGCCGCTGTTCGGGTACCAGTTCGTCGTGTTCAGCGGGATCGCGATCGGGTTCATCGGGTTCGGCGTGTGGGCGCACCACATGTTCGCGGTCGGCCTGGGACCGGTGGCGAACACCGCGTTCGCGGTCTCGACGATGATCATCGCGATCCCGACCGGCGTGAAGATCTTCAACTGGCTCGGGACGCTGTGGAACGGCGACCTGCGCTTCGCGACGCCGATGCTGTTCTCGATCGGGTTCATCGCGATGTTCGTGATCGGCGGGTTGTCCGGCGTCACGCACGCGGTGGTGCCCTCGGACTACCAGCAGACCGACACCTACTACATCGTCGCGCACTTCCACTACGTGCTGTTCGGCGGCGCGATCTTCGGGTTGTTCGCCGGGATCTACTACTGGTGGCCCAAGGTGTTCGGGCGCATGCTGTCCGAGACCGGAGGCAAGCTGAACTTCTGGCTGATGCTGATCGGGTTCAACATGACGTTCGGGCCGATGCACATCCTCGGCCTGCAGGGGATGCCTCGGCGGATCCAGAGCTACCCGGCCTCACTCGGGCTCTCCTTCTGGAACATGGTCTCGTCGATCGGGGCCTTCGTGATCGCGATCAGCGTCCTCGTGTTCCTGATCACCGCGATCGCGAGCTTCCGCAAGCCCAAGCGGATGCAGGCGGACCCCTGGGACGCCCGGACCCTCGAGTGGGCGACCTCCTCGCCGCCGCCGGACTACAACTTCGAGGAGATCCCGGTCGTCCACTCGCTGGACGACCTGTGGCACCGCAAGTACGCGGAGACCGAGGGCGGGCGCGTCGTACCCGTCGCGGCGGGCGGCTCGGGAGAGATCGCGCCGGACGGCGCGGAGCACGCCGTGGTGGACGGAGGGGGTCACGGCGGCGGTCACGCGATCCACATGCCGTCGCCCTCGTACTTCCCGCTGATCGCCGCCGCAGGCCTCCCGGTCGTCGGCTACGGGCTGATCTTCGGCGTCCCGGCCGTCGCGCTCGGCCTGGTGATCACGCTCGCCGGCTTCTTCGGGTGGGCCCTGGAGCCATCGTCGGAGTGAGCGGTTGATGGCGAGCCTCGAGCACTCGGTCGCGCCCCCGGTGAGCGACCACGCGGCCACCAGCACCGGCCTGCCCCACCTCAAGCTCGCGATGTGGCTGTTCCTGGCCTCGGACTGCCTGCTGTTCGGCGCGCTGATCTCGACCTACGTGCTGTACCGGGGCGCGAGTACCACCGGGCCGTACCCTGCCGACGTGTTCGACATCCCCTATACGTCGGTGTCGTCGTTCGTGCTGCTCGCGAGCTCGCTGACGATGGTGCTCGCGCTGTCGGCGATCCAGCGGGGCGACGTCGGGCGCTCGAGGGTGTGGCTGCTGGCGACGGCACTGCTCGGGATGACGTTCCTGGGGGGCCAGGTCTACGAGTTCACGTCGTTCGTCCGCGAGGGGCTCACGCTCAAGACCAACGTGTTCGGGACGTCCTTCTACGTGCTGACCGGGTTCCACGGGACCCACGTCGCGGTCGGCGTGCTGATGCTGCTCACGCTGTTCACGCTGTCGTTCGCGGGCAGGATCACGCAGGACAGCTCGATGACCGTCGAGCTCGTGGGGCTCTACTGGCACTTCGTGGACATCGTCTGGATCGTGATCTTCACCGTCGTCTACCTGATCCCGACCGGGAACCCGGGGGCGGGGGGCTAGGAAGAGCATGGCCGACACGCACGTCGACGAGCCGGCGCCCGAGGTCCGTGCTCGCGCGCACGCCGGACGGCACCCGGGTCCGAAGGAATACATCCGGATCGCGATCATCCTGGCGGCGATCACCGCCGCGGAGGTCGCGATCTACTACCTCGAGGGGTTCAAGGAGATCCTCGTCCCGCTCCTGTTCTTCTTCTCCTTCCTCAAGTTCACCCTCGTGGTCCTGTGGTTCATGCATCTGAGGTTCGACAGCCGGACGTACGCGCGCTTCTTCTTGATGGGGCTCGCGGGCGCCATCACGCTGTTCCTGATCGTGCTCCTCACCCTCCAGGTCTTCTCGAGCTAGCCGATGCCCGCCTGGCACCCGCACCCGACCGTCTGGCTGATCCTCGGAGGCATCTGGGTCGCCTACCTGGTCGCCGTCCGTCGGCATCGGACCGCGGTGGGCGAGCCCCCCGACCGGCGCCGCCGCACGACCCTGTTCTCGGTCGGGATGGCGTGCCTGTGGCTCGGCGCCGACTGGCCGGTGCACGATCTCGCCGAGGGCTACCTCTACTCGGTGCACATGGCGCAGCACCTGCTGTTCACGCTCGTGGCGCCGCCGCTGATCATCTCGGGGATGCCGGGGTGGATGTGGAGGGACATCCTCCGGCCGCGATGGTTGTTCCTCGCGTTCCGCTTCCTCACGCGCCCGATCGTGGCGCTGATCCTGTTCAACGGGCTGCTGCTGTTCACGCACTGGCCCGAGGTCGTCGAGGCATCGGTACGCTCCGAGCTCACGCACTTCACGTTGCACGTCCTGCTGTTCGGGTCGGCGATCGTGATGTGGTGGCCGGTGATGTCGCCGCTCGTCGAGCTCCCGGCCCTCACGCCACCGGTGCAGATGATGTACCTGTTCGCGCAGTCGCTCGCGCCCACGATCCCGGCGTCCTTCCTCACCTTCGGGCACACGCTGCTGTACCCCGTGTACGGGACGTTCCCCCGGATCTGGGGCATCTCGGCCCTCAACGACCAGCTCATCGCCGGGCTCCTGATGAAGCTCGTCGGCGGGTTCATCCTGTGGGGGTTCGTCGCGACGATCTTCTTCAGGTGGTACGCCCGCGAGGAGCGCGACGGGTGGGACGCCCTCGCGCTCCGGCACGTGGAGCGCGAGCTGCGATCGAAGGTGCCGCGGTGAGGCCGGCGCTGCGCGATCGTCTCGTGATGCCCATCCTGCTGCCGCTCGGGATCCTGGCCGTGATCGCCGCCGTGCTCTTCGGCTTCTCGAGGATCCTCCTGTCGCTCACCCCCACGGCCGCGACGGCGACCGCGATCGTCGTGGCGACCGGCATCGTGGTCACGGCCTCGGTGGCCGCCGGTCGCAAGCAGGTTCGGCTCTCGACCCTGGGGGCGATGCTGGGCGTGACTGCCGGCGTGGCGATGCTCGCCGGCGGGGTCGCGCTTGCCGTCGTCGGGGGGACCGAGGAGGAGCCGGGCGGTGGCGGGCAGAAGCCGGTGGTGACGCTCGCGGCGGCGAACATCGCGTTCGAGCCCACCTCGCTGACGGTCCCGGCGGCCGAGGCGTTCACGCTGCGGTTCCACAACGAGGACGCGAACACCCAGCACAACGTCCAGATCTTCGACGACCCGGAGTTCGGCGGGACCCCGCTCTTCAGCGGGGCGCTGATCACGGGGGTCCGACAGACCGACTACGAGGTCGACCCGCTGGAGGCGGGTGCCTACTTCTTCCGCTGCGAGGTCCACCCGACGACGATGACCGGCAAGATCCAGGCCGCGCCGAGCGGCCCCGGGGAGCCGGGTGGGACCGGTCCCGGAGGGCCGGGCGGCGGCGTGACCGTCTCGGCTCAGAACATCGCGTTCGACACCTCGACGATCCGGCTCGAACCCGTGCCGACGACGATCACGTTCGAGAACCGCGATGCGGGCGTGCAGCACAACATCGCGATCTACTCGGACAGCTCGCTCGCGGACGAGCTGTTCAACGGGGAGCTGGTCACCGGACCCACGAGCGTGGACTACGCCGTTCCCGCGCTGCAACCGGGCGAGCACTACTTCCAGTGCAACGTGCACCCGAACATGAACGGGAGCGTCGTGGTCTCCGACGCGGGTGGGGGCGGCGGTCCGTCGCCCGAGCCGACCGGCCCCTCCTAGCCGCCCGATCTCATCCGATCGGGACCATGACGCGGCTCGCGTGGGTTCGGCTACGCTCCGATCCGGCGACCGGAACGGTCGGGCCGAACGTGGGTGCCCGAAAGGAGGGATCGGCATGAGCATGCGGGAGCGGAGTGCGTCGATGCTGCCCTGGTGGCTCTTCCTGATCACGGGGATCGCCTGGCTGCTGATCTCGCTGATCGTGCTCCGGTTCGACGTGACGTCGATCGCCGCCGTCGGCGCGCTGCTGGGCGTCATCCTGGTGATGGCCGGCGTCAACGAGTTCGTCCTGATGGGCGCGCAGCCGGGCTGGCGGTGGGCGCACGCCATCCTCGGCGTCCTGTTCATCGGGGGCGGGATCTGGGCGTTCGTGCACCCGCTCGACGCCTTCTACGAGCTCGCCGCGATCCTCGGCTTCCTCCTCCTGCTCAAGGGCTCCTTCGACATCACCGTGGCGTTCATGACCCGGGAGGTCAACGACCTGTGGTGGCTCGGGCTCGTCGTGGGGGTCCTGGAGATCCTCTTGGCCTTCTGGGCCTCGCAGCAGGTGTTCGCGCCGCGCGCCGCGCTGATCCTGATCTGGGTCGGGTTCGCGGCGATGTTCCGAGGGTTCACCGAGATCTTCCTCGCGTTCGAGGTTCGGAGGCTGTCGAGGGAGCTGTCGGCGTCGGTCTAGGAACCGGCACCGATCCGTCGCAGGCGCGCTCCCCTTTGCACGACGCGAGGTCTGGACCGGTCGAGGAAACGGAGGCGTCGTGAACGAGGGGGGCAACGGGTCGTTGGAGTCGCCGGAGGAACTCGAAGCCGAGGTCGAGCGGCTGAGGGCGGAACGGCAGCAACTGGAAGAACGGGTCGAGACCCTCGAGGCCAAGCCCGTGAAGCGACGGCGCATGCGGCGGATCGCGACGCCGATCCTGGTCGCGCTCTCGATCATCATCTTCACCGTCACCGTGCCCGCGGCCTGGGGCGCGCGGACCGTCCTGAACACCGATCGCTACGTGGCGACGGTCGCGCCGCTCGCGGACGATCCGGCTGTCCAGGCGTCGATCGCGACGAAGCTGACCGACCAGGTCTTCTCGGTGCTGAACGTCCAGGGGACCTTGTCCGATGCCCTGGGGGCGCTCGGCGAGCGCGCCACGGTGCTCGCGGGTCCGCTCACCATCGCCGTGAAGGGGTTCGTGCGTGACCAGGTCGAGAAGGTGGTCGCGAGCGACGCCTTCAAGACGTTCTGGGTCGAGGCGAACCGATTCGTGCACACGCAGGTGCTCGCGATCCTGCGCGGCGATACCGAGACCATCACCACTCGGGAGGGCAAGGTGCTTCTCAACCTGCTCCCGCTCGTGAACCTCGCGCTGGGGTCGATCGAGGCGGTCGCCTCCGACCTGGTCGGTCGGGACGTGACGCTTCCGGAGATCTCGGCGAGCGATGTGCCGAGCGCCTCGATCGCCAGGCTCGAGCAAGCACTCGGGATCGACCTTCCCGACGACTACGGGCAGATCGTCGTGTACGACTCGGAGGACCTGGCGACGCTGCAGCAGCTCCTCTACACGTTCGAACGGCTGCTCGTGCTGCTGCTGATCCTGATCCCGATCCTGGTGGCCGCGAGCCTGTGGGTCTCGACGCGCCGACGCCGAACGCTGATCCAGCTCACGGTGGGCGCCGCGATCGGGCTGGTCGTCGTCCGGCGGATCGCGATCCTCTCCCGGGACCACCTGTTCGACCGCGTCGATACGGAGCGGTTTCCCTCGGTGCGCGTCCTCACGGACGAGCTGATGGCCAGCCTCTTCCGATACACCGCGATCCTGCTGACGATCGTCATGGTGGCCGCGCTGATCGCGCTGGTCACCGGGCCGTATCCGTGGGCGGTGACCTTTCGCGGCTGGGTGCGGGACGGGGCCCGCGGTGTGGCGGCCGCCTTCAGCGGCGAGCCGTTGCCGGACACGGGCCGGGTGCGCTGGATCCGCGCTCATCGGGACGGGCTGATGCTTGGCGGCGCGATCCTCGCTGTGGCGCTGCTGTTGCTGTTCGACCTCTCGCTGTGGGGGTTCGTCATCGCCGGGGTCGTGATCGCGCTGTACGAGATCGCCCTCGCGCGTCTTGGTCACGAGCCCGAGGAGGCCGAGGCGGCGTAGCGGCTACTGGAGCCGGGGGAGCCTCGGGCCCCAGTCGTAGACGACGGTCGTGCGGACCACCAGGTCCTGCACCGACTCGTTCCGGCTGCTGACCGCGCTCCAGAACAACCCGATCGGGAACAGCGCGCACAGCGTGGCGCGCACGAACGATCGCCACAGCGGCAGACCTTCGTTGCGCGAGGACACCACGCGCAGGCCGAGCACGCCCTTGCCCCACGTGCGACCGGTGTTCGCCCACCCGATCGTGAGGTACACGATCAGCAGGATCCAAGCGAGCGTGGTGAGCCGCAGGGCCGAGACCTCCGGCCACGAGAAGCGGCGGGGGTGGAGCAGGAATCGGACGCCGCTCACGGCGAAATAGAAGCCGACGACGGCCGCGACGACCACGAGGAGGTCGATCGTGTCGGCGAGGAATCGGGAGACGATCCCGGCGCGCTCGCCCTGCATCCCCCGGGCCATCGGCGGGGCGGACACGCTCACGGTCGTTCCCGAGGTCCGGGGTCGACCGGCCCGGCGGCGGGCTCGCTCGGTGCGTTCGGTGGCGTCGCGGCAGGACCGTCGGCGCCGCCTCGGCCCAACAACCGTTCGCGCAGCCGAGAGATCGCGCGGTCGGCGTTCATGCTCTGCACACGGATGCCGCCGACGGTCTCGTTCGTCATCGAGCCCACCGCGTCCTGGATCAGCTTCACGAGCTCGAGCTCCTCGATGACCTCGCCCGCGATCGCCGACAGGTCGAGGCGCCGGACCAGCGCCTGCAGGTCGATCCTGTCCGCGACGGCCTGGATGTCGACGCGGCGCACGACCCGGTCGAGGTCCACGCTCGCGACGATCGCGTCGAGGTCGAGCCTGGACACGATCTCGTCGACCGGGACGCGTGCCACGATCGCCCGAACGTCGATGCGTTCGGCGATGCGGTCGAGGTCGATCCGGCTCACGATCGCGTCGATGTCGAGTCGCGCGATCGCCCGGTCGAGGTCGAGCCGGTCGATCACCTGGTCGAGCTCGATGCGTTCGGCGACGAGCTCGTTGAGGTCGATCTGGTCGAGCGCCGCGTCCACGACCTGGGGGACCACGAGCCGCAGGAACGATGCGGCCGCCTCCTCGTCGCGCGGGCGTTGCGTACGCCAGCGGGCGTCGAGCGCCCCGAGCCGCTCCCCGGCCTGGCGGAGCGGTTCCTGGACGAACCCCGGGCTCGTCAGGAGCGAGAGGAACAGCTCGGCGCTGCTGACCATCGTGGTGGCGGCGCGAGCGCCCCACCGGGCGCCCTCGAGGGCGACGCCGATCGCCGCGCCCGCGACGAGCGCGACCCCGGAGGCCGGTCGGGCGGTCTCGTCGCCGGGCGTCTCGCCCTCTGCGAACGGCTCGCGGCCCAGCGTTCGGGCGACGGCCTCGGCGAGGACCTCGGAGGCGAGCGCGGTCGCTCCGATCGCGATCCGGAACGATTGCTCGACGAGCTCTCGGAGCGGCGGCGGGGGCTGGGCGGCGACACGGAGCGGGACGACCCTGCCGAAGCGTTCGGGTGAAGCGGCGCCCTCGTCCATGGTCGGCCTCTCGTTCGGGGTGCCCATCATCACCCCGGGGGCGACGAGGTGCCAACAGTGGGTCGTCGCTGGGCTACCATCGCCGGTGCCCGATCCTCGTCCGGGCCGATCACGTGTCGATGCGTGGAGGACGTCTGGAGACGCAGCCGCCCGCCCCGGGATCCGAGTTCCCCTCCGGCCTGCCCCGGACCGAGCCGGCGGAGCCGCACGCCCCATCGACCACACCCACCGGGTCGGACGCGGAGCCCACGAGCGAGGCGGGTCGGATCGCCCGGGCACGCCGCTCGGCGGCGGAGCTCGAGCGTCGGGCTCGGCGTGAGTTCGACAACGCGAAGGAACAGCACCCCACGGTTCGGCTGGCCGTCCAGGCCTTCGAGAGCGATCGCAGGCGCGCGGGTGGCCTCCTCGCGGGGGGACTCGCGTATCGGATCTTCCTGTGGCAGATCCCCCTCGCACTGTTCCTCGTGAGCGCTCTCGGCTTGGCGGCCGAGCTCTCTGGGGACGATCCCGCCGATCTCGCGAGGAAGACCGGCATGACCGCGGCCCTCGCCGGCGCGATCTCGCAGGCCGTCGCCGCGTCGGACAGCGCGCGGTGGTGGCTCCTGATCCTCGGTGCGTTCCTGACGGTCTGGGCGGGGCGGGGTGTGTATCGAGGGGTTCGGTTGGTGAGCGAGCTTGCGTGGGGCATCCGCGCTCCCCGCGCGAGCGCGCTGAAGGGTTCCCTGGCCGTCACCGGCTTGGGTCTGCTCGCTGTCGCCCTGCAGGCGTTCCTGCCGAAGATCAGCCAGACGCTCGGGCTCCCCGCCCTCGTCCGGTTCCTCCTCGGTCTGATCCTGGCCTCCTCGTTGGCGTTCGCGGTGCTGCGGTTGCTGCCGCGCGCGGACGTGCCCTTGACCTCGCTCCTTCCGGGTGCCGTGCTGGTGGGCGTCGGGGTGCGGCTGCTGGGGCTGGCCGTGTCGACGTACTTCGCCTACCGCCTCGACCACAGCAACGATCTGTACGGGGCGCTCGGGCTCGCCGTCGTGATGATGCTCTTCCTGTTCCTGGTCGCGCGGCTGTTCGTGGCGGCGCAGTTCCTGAACTCGACGCTGCATCGGCGGCGTGAACCGCTCCCGAGCGCGGACGGGGGTTGACTCAGCCGCCGTCGGCCGGCGGGATCACGGCGGAGATCATCAGCCCCAGGCCCGCCCCGCCGACGACGTCGTGGGGAAGATGCGCGCCCACGTACATCCGACCGAACCCCACCGTCCCCACGATCCCCGCGAGGATGGGTCGCGCGGTTCGAGGGAGCTCCCCGGCCGCGACGAACGCGAGCGTGGTCGCGACGGCGGTGTGGCCCGAGACCCAGCCGAGGTCGCCCTCGATCCCCTCGCGGATCGTGACGTCCGGCAGGACGCCCCGCGGCCGGGCCCGGCCCCCGAACGGCTTGGCGAGCTTGGCGCCAACCCAGGCGATCGTGCCGCCCACGGCCAGGCTCGCGGCAAGGCGCCTGCGGCCGGCCGCGAGCGCGAGGGCCGAGACCGCCGGAACCGTTGCGAACGTCCCGGCCTGCATGATCGCGCGAACGGGGACGCGGATCCGGTCGCTCGCGCCGTTGACGGTCCGGAAGACCCGTTCCTCGTAGTCGGGGAGCGTGCCACGTCGCGCCTCGGCGAGGCTGACGAGGAACAGGCCCGCCCCGAGCGCGAACCGGCCGAGCCGCCGGGTCCGGACCATGCGTCGGCCCGAGCGCTACGCGGTCCGCCGACCGCGAACCAGTCCCCAGACGGCGGTGACGATGATCGCGCCGAGGATCGACCCGATCAGGCCGCTCGGCCGGAACCTCAGGCCGTCACCCGCGATCAGGCTCGCGAGCAGCCCGCCCACGAAGGAGCCGAGGAAGCCGGCGACCAACGCCTCGGTCCAGTCGGTCCGGCCGTGGCTCCGGCCGACGATGACCTGTGCGATCCAGCCCGCGGCCAGAGCGATCGCGAGGAGTGCGAGGATCAGATACATCGGGTCTCTCCCGTTCGAGGGTCGGTGCAGTGTACGCGAGCCCGGCCGGGGCGCTCCGCCCGTTCCACCGGGCAATGCGCGTCAATCCAGGCCGATCGCGAGGGTCGCCCACACCATCGCGGCGAGCGCGAGCGCGCCGACGATCGCGGCCACGGTGAGCGCGACCCGTCGAACGCTCCACACCTGGATCGAGACGGGGGGGCGATCCGGCGCCAGCTCGCGGAAGCGTTCGAGGATCGGCCGTCCGTCCTGCTTCAGCTTCTCGCTCACCTGGGTCGGGATCGCGAGCCCTCGGGCCGCCGCGAACGCCTCGGCGACAGCGTCAGGTGAGAAGAACGTGATCGCACGGGCGTACACGCGGTCGGGGTCGGTGCGGAGCGCCAGCGTCAGCATCATGTTCGCGAGGTCCACGGCCTGGCGCCACGGCGTGGGCCGAACCTGGAGGCCGGACACGTCGACGAGCTGCAGGTGACCGCCCCGCACGAGCATGTTCGCGGGCTTCAGGTCCCGGTGGGCGAGCCCCGACGCCCAGAGCAACTGCACGAGCTCCATCCCCTCGTCGATGATCGCGTCGTCGACATCGGCGTCGCCCAGCGTCGTCGCGTTCGAGAAGAACTCGGTGACGAGCATGTACTCGCGATCCGGGGTGAGCTCGACGATGCCGTAGGTGGTCGCGACGCCGATCCCGACGTCGCGCAGCAGGCGCAGCGCGTAGTCCTCGTAGAGCGCGAGCCGGCGCACCGACCCCAGTGGGACCTCGTCCTCGAGCTGCCCGTACAGGATCGAGCGCCCGACCTTGTACCAGCGGTCCGCACGTAGATGTCCGGTGGAGTAGATCTTGCCGAACAGGTGCCCGTCGAGCTCGGCCACGCGCATCCGGAGCGGGCTCGATCCGCCCGAGCCCGCCAGCCCGAACGGCTCGATCTCGGTCACCGAGAAGCCGAGCTGGTCGCGGACCGCCGCGACGATCGCCTCGCCTCGCGCGCCCCCGAGATCCAGGTGCGCGGCCTTCCCGCCGCGCGCGTAGGAGACGGGGAAGACGTCTTCCGGGACGAAGAACGCGAACGCGAATCCCGCCGCGATCCACCCCAGCAGCAGCGAATACACCGCGTCGACCGGGTAGTCCGCGGCAAGGAGCAGCCGCGCCAGCACGACCAGGCCCGTGAGCGCGAACGCACCGGCCTGCGCGAGCCGGCGGGGCCGACCGGGCGGGGCCAGCACCATCGCCGCCCCGAACAGCGTCACCGCGAGCGCGGCCACCGGCAGCGACGGGAAGCTCGTCGTGGCGTTGCTCGACAGGACCGTCACGCCCTCGGGCGCCGGCCGCTGGACGGCCAGGATCGTGTCCAGGAAGTCGACCACGACGTAGAGCGTGAGGAGCGTGATCAGGTGGCGCCACCGGGCGAAGAACGCCGCGACGACGAGGAGCAGGACGCGGAGGATCCAGACGACCAGCGGATCGGTCAGGCCGTCGAGGACCTTCGCGACGTCGACGAGCGTCGGGGTCCGCAGATCCTGGAACCATCGCAGCAGCGGTGACTGCGCGTCGGAGGGGACGATCGCCAGACCGATCGCGACGCCCGCGACGAGCAGCGCGACCGCCGCCCACCCCCACGCGCGCCACCCCGGCTGGCGCGGCAGCGGCGGCGGCTCGCCCGAGGGGCGCCGGCGCCAACCGGCGTTCGCGAGCCGAGCGACGGGACGATCGGAGGGCGGGCTTGTCGCGGGCGCACCGGAGCCGTCGGTCTGCATCGGGAACGGACTCTAGCCGTTGCCCGCCTGTGAGTTCGGCGCGGATGCAACCCCGCCCGTCTTGGGGTACGCTCCGCCGGCGCCCGAGAGCGGGCCAACAAGGGGAGGATCGGATGCTGGC
This sequence comes from uncultured bacterium, assembly GCA_967797495.1. Taxonomy (GTDB): domain Bacteria; phylum Actinomycetota; class UBA4738; order UBA4738; family HRBIN12; genus DASSJM01. Next base: position 14,680 of record CBRGMI010000004.1, on the reverse strand, counting down.
GTACGAGTGGACGTTCGGCAGTGTGTTGTGGGCGATGGTCGTCTTCTTCTTCTGGTTCATGTTGATCTGGATCTTCATCGGGGTGTTCGCCGACCTCTTCCGACGCAACGACCTCTCGGGATGGGCGAAGGCCGGTTGGCTCCTGCTGATCTTCATCCTTCCGTTCTTCGGGATCCTGATCTACCTGATCGCGCGGCCGAAGATGACCGAGCAGGACAAGGAGATGATGGCCGCGATCTCCGAGCGGGAGCGTCGGGCGACCGGGTACTCGGCCGCCGACGAGGTCGCCAAGCTCGCCAAGCTCCGCGACGAGGGCAAGATCACCGCGGAGGAGTACGAGCGGATGAAGCAGCAGGCGATGATGCAGGTCTAGCTCCATCGTTCGTCGAAGCTCCGAGGGCCGCTGGCGCTCCCTGACGACCGGGACCCGGCGGCCTTCGAGCGTTCGGGAGGGTGCGGTCGGTGAAGCCGGTGGACGACCAGGCAGCGCCCGAGGCGTCCGGCTTATCCGAGGCGCGAGACGCCGCCCGGCGGCGCGGGGCTTGGATCACGCGGTACAAGCCCGACCTCAGCGTTCGCTTCTTCTCCTCAAGCGCCGACGCGTCGAGGGCGCGCCGTCCGACGGACCTGGTCCTGTTCTTCCTCGCCGCGGTCACCCTCGGGTTGGTGTCGCTCTTCGCTCCCGACCCGACGGCGGCCGACGCGCGCTTCACCGAGTTCGTGAAGGATCTGCCGGGACTCCTCGGGTGGTTCTGGGAGATCGCCAGTGATCTGCTGGTGCTCTGGCCGCTGGTCCTGCTGGTCGCGGCCGTCGTCGCATCGCATCGCCTGTTCCTGTTGCGGGACCAGCTGGTCGGTGCAGTCCTCACCGTGGGTGTCACGACCCTGGTCTCGGGTGGGTTCTCGGACCTGGTAGACGGGCTGACGGCGACCGGGTCGCCGGCGATCTATCCGGCCGTCCGCATCGCGTTCGCGGCCGCCCTCATCGCGACGACCGCGCCCCACCTCGGGCGACCCGTCCGGCGCCTGGGCCGATGGGTGCTCCTGCTCGGTTCGCTGGGCGTCGTCGCGCTCGGCATCTCGCTTCCGCTCGGCGTGGTCTCGGGTCTGGCGATCGGGTTCGGGTCGGCCGCGTTGGTGCACCTCGCGTTCGGATCCCCGGGGGGCCTGCCCTCGATGGGGCAGGTCCGTGCGGCGCTCGAGGAGCTCGGGGTGGCGGCGGTCGATCTGCGGGTGGCCGAGCTGCAACCCAAGGGGGTCGCGCTCCTGCGCGCCGAAACGCCGCAGGGACGGCCGCTCGTCGTCAAGGTCTATGGGCGCGATGCCTGGGACGGCCAGCTGCTCACGTCGACGTGGTCGTACCTGTGGTACCGGGATGAGGCGCCGACGCTCACGATCAGTCGCCGACAGCAGGTGGAGCACGAGGCGTTCATCACGCTGCTCGCCGAGCGGTCGCGGGTGCCGGTGCTGCCGGTCATCGCCGCGGGCGTCGCGGGCGCCCGCGACGGGGTGCTCGTCCTGGAGGCAGAGGGACGACCGATCCAGCAGCTTGCGCCGGACGAGGTGACCGATGCGCTGCTCGCCCACCTGTGGCGCGCGGTGACCGTGATGCAGGAGGCCGGCATCTCGCACGGTGCCCTGGACGGGCAGCGGCTGTTCGTCGCCGGTGACGGGTCGGCCCGGATCGGGGACTTCCAGGCAGCCGCCGCGAGCGCCCAGCCGCCGGCGATGCTCGCCGACCGGGCGCGATTGCTCGTGACGACGGCGCTGCTCACCCGCGACGATCGCTGGGCGGCGGCCGCCCTCGCCGGGATCGGCGCAGACGGGCTGACCGACATCCTCCCGTATATCCAACCCGCCGCCCTGAGCCGCTTCACCCGGCGATCGCTCAAGGACGCCGGGCACGACCTGGACGCCATCCGAGACCGAGCCGCGGCCGCGGCGGGAACGGAGCCGCCGAAGCTCGAGCCGCTTCGGAGGGTCACGGTCGGCTCGCTGCTGACGGTCGCGCTCTTGCTGCTGGCCGCGTACTTCGTCTTCACGGCCATCGCGAACGTCGGCATCGATCAGGTCGTGGAGGAGTTCAAGAAGGCCGATACCGCATGGTTGTGGGCGGGCCTGGTCGTGGTTCCGATCATCCCGGTGGCCCAGGCGTTCGGGACGCTCGGCGCGACCACGCTGCCCCTGCGGCTGGGTCCGGTCATCGCGCTCGAGTACGCCATCCAGTTCATCGCGCTCGCCGTGCCGAGCTCGGCCGCGCGGGTCGCCGTGAACGTCCGCTTCTTCCAGCGGCAGGGGGCGCCGGCGGCCCAGGCACTGACGATCGGACTGATCGACAGCGTGTTCGGGTTCGTCGTCCAGGTGATCCTGCTGATCACGATCGTGGTCTCGGGGCTCGTGACCCTCGACCTCTCGCTCGACGGCCTGAACGTCGACCCGAGCGGGAAGCTCCTCGTGCTCCTCGGGATCGTGGTGGTCGCCGCGGTGGTGATCGCCCTCACGGTGCCGAAGATCCGCCGGCCGATCGCGGCCAGGCTCGCCGAGGCGCGGCCGGCGTTGGCCGTCATCCGTTCGCCGATCAAGCTGGCCGGGCTGCTCGGCGGCAACTTCGTTGCGCAGTTCCTGCTGGCTCTCGTGCTGGGAGCGACCGTACGAGCCTTCGGCGAGAGCGCGACGATGGCCGAGCTCCTGCTCACGAACACGCTCGTCAGCCTGTTCGCCGGGGTGATGCCGATCCCGGGCGGGATCGGCGTGAGCGAGGCGGCGATCGCCTTCTGCCTCACCGCCATCGGGATCCCGAGCGCCACGGCCGCTGCGATCGCCCTCGTTTTCCGGCTGCTGACGTTCTACCTGCCGCCGATCTGGGGCGGGTTCGGGATGCGGTGGCTCCGCAGGCAGGCGTACCTGTAGCGCGCGCGGCTCAGGCGGCCGAGCGGTACCGGCTGAGGCCACCGGTCCCGGCGACGAAGAACGTCATCAGGATCCCTGCGGGCAGGGCTCCCCAGAAGCTCACGTTCACGCCGATGTTGCCGAGGAACAGCATCAGGAGCCAGGTCGCCGGGAACGATCCCACGACGACGACGAGGAACAGCACGACCAGGAACCCGATCATCTTGGACCTCCTCAGCGCTGGTGGCGAGATCGTCGCACGCCGTGACGGTCCGTGCGGGTAGGTGGGGCGGGTCTAGCCGACGAGCGCGTCGGCGGCGACCGCGGCGAACAGCAGGGCGAGGTAGACGATCGAGAAGCGGAACAGACGGATCGATTCGGCCGGCGAGGTCCCGCGCCACAGGCGGAGCGCGCGCCACACGAACCAGCCGCCGAGCAGGACGGCCGCGCCCGCGTAGAGCAGGCCCATCGAGGCGACCGGCACGAGCAGCAGGGACGTGCCGAACAGCACCAGGGAGTAGAGCAGGATCTGTTTGCGGGTCTCCTGCGGCCCCCGGACCACCGGCAGCATCGGGATGCCCGCCGCACGGTAGTCCCCGCTGTAGCGGATCGCGAGGGCCCAGAAGTGCGGCGGCGTCCAGACGAAGACGATCGCGAACAGCACCCACGCCGCCGGACCGACGGTCCCGGTGACCGCCGCCCAGCCGACCAGCGCCGGGACCGCTCCGGCGGCCCCGCCGATCACGATGTTCTGCACGCTCGTGCGCTTGAGCCACATCGTGTACACGAACACGTAGAACGCGATCGCCGACAGCGCGAGGCTGGCCGCGAGGACGTTCACCGCGACCGACAGGAAGAAGAAGGAGATCGCGCCCAGCACGAACCCGAACGCGAGCGCGCCGTCCGGCTCGACCAGGTGGGCCGGAAGCGGCCGCGTGCGGGTCCGGCGCATCACCTCGTCGATGTCGCGGTCGAGGTAGCAGTTGATCGCGTTCGCCGAGCCCGCGGCGATCGTGCCGCCCACCAGCGTCGCGAGGATCAGGCCGAGCGACGGCAGTCCCCGCTGGGCGAGCACCATCGCCGGGACCGTCGTGATCAACAGGAGGACGATGATGCGCGGCTTCGTGAGCTTGAAGTACGCCGCGGTCGTCTCGCGCAGGTTCGAGCGCTTCCCGTTCGAGCGCGCGTCGCCCTCCTCGGCCTCACGTGCGTGACCCGCGAACCGGCGGCTCACGGTGGCGATCGCGACCAGGACGCCCCAGATCAACGCGGACAGGACGACGTGCGCGGTGACCGACGCGGCCGACAGGCTCGACCACACGTTGGCCGCGCCCACGAGGATCTGTGCGACGTAGAGCAGCAACGTGACCGATGACAGGATCACGAGGTCCTTCGAGCGGTGCGTCATCGTCCGGGCCCGGATCGCGACCCAGATCACGAGCAGCAGGACCAGCGCGGCCAGCACACGGTGCACGAACATCAGGGTCGCAACGCCGCCGAGCGTCGGCACGAGCCGGCCGTCCATCAGCGGCCAGTCCCGGAACGCGAGGCCGGCCGCCTCGGCGCGGACCGAGGCCCCTACGATCAGCAGGGCGAACGCGGCCGCGGCCGTCCAGAGCGTCAGCCGGGCGAACCTCGGATCCGAGCCCGCGATCGACGGCCCCTTGAGCGGCAGCTTCACGTAGCAGAACGAGTTCGCGGTGATGTTCACCAGGACCGCGAGCAGCGTCATCGCGGTCGCGAAGTGCAGCGTGACGAGCGTCGCCTCGAGCTCGCCCTTCACGACGACGCCGCCGAGCGCCGCCTGCACGAAGACGAGGCCGACCGCGGCCAGGCTCGGCACCAGGATCTGACGGACGCGCCGGTACTGCCGCCACGCCACCACGGCCTGCAGGCAGATCAGGACCACCGCGATCGTCGCGAGCAGCCGGTGGGAGTACTCGATGATCGCGTGGATCTCCAGCGGCGGGATCCACCGGCCGAAGCACGTGGGCCACCCCGGGCAGCCGAGCCCCGAACCCGTCGCTCGAACGAGCCCCCCGGCCGCGATGAGCAGGACCGTCGAAGCGGTGGTGGCGATCGTCAGCTTCTGGAAGCGCGTCATCGTTCGAGCCGGGCTCGTCCGAACGATAGCAGCACGCCTCCCGCCGGGCGGGGTGACGGCGCCGCGCGTTGGCATACTGCCTGCGTGCCGACGAAGCACCGCACCGCGCCCGCCGCGCCGCCGCCGGCGATCGACGCCGTGCGCGGGCCGGTGGACCGGGAGCTCGTCCGGTTCCTCGGCGACCGCCGCGCGGAGCTCGCGGGGATGGATCCGTCCGCGGTCGCGCTGGTCGACGAGCTGCTTCGCCTGCTCGGCGCCGGCGGGAAGCGGGTCCGGCCCGCGCTGTGCTTCTGGGCGTTCCGAGCGGCGGGAGGCCGAAAGGACGATCCGATCGTTCGGGTCTGCGGGGCGCTCGAGCTCCTGCACACCTCCGCGCTCGTGCACGACGACCTGATGGACCGGGACGTCGCGCGCCGCGGCGTGGCCTCGGCCCACGTCCGGTTCGCCGAAGGGGCGCCGGCCGGTGTGGACCCCGATGGGTTCGGGACCTCGGCCGCGATCCTGGTCGGCGATCTCTCGCTGGTGCTGTCGGAGAGGATGATCCGAACGAGCGGGTTCGGGGCCGGCCGCCTCGAACTCGCGATGACCCGCTTCGATCGCATGCGCGTCGAGATGGCGGCCGGCCAGTTCCTGGACGTGTCGGGCGAGGGCGATCGGGCCCGGGTCCGTGCGCTGAAGACCGGGTCGTACACCGCCGAGGGTCCGGTGATGATCGGCGCCGCGCTCGCGGAGGCCGGACCGCAGGCCGAAGGTCCCCTGCGGGTGTTCGGACGGCTGGTGGGGGAGGCGTTCCAGCTCCGGGACGACATGGCCGACGGCGACGCCGAGAACGACGCCGCCGATGAGGTCGACGAACTCGTGTCGCGCGCCGAGCGGGCGCTCGGTGACGCGCCGCTCCGCCGCGAGGGGGTCGCCGCGCTGATCGAGATCGCGGAGCTCCTACGCGCCCCGGGGACGGCCTGATGCGGGTGTCGCACGCGGAGCTCGGGGCGGCGCGCCGCATGTTCGCGAGCCTGCCCGCGGCGGCCGTCGCGACTACCAATGCGGACGGGTCTCCCCACGTGGTGCCGCTCTGGTTCGTCTGGCCCGAGGACGCGATCTTCGTCTCGACCCGCCAGGAGGGCCGGACGTGGACCAACGTCGTCCGCGATCCCCGGGTCGCGATCACGATCGACCTGGGCCGAGCGTGGGTCGAGGTCGCGGGTGTCGAGATCCTCGGCCGGGCCGAACCGCTGTCGGCCGAGAGCGCGGCGATGCGCAAGCCGATCTCGGCCTGGCACGAGAAGTACCGGCCCCTCCTCGCGGGCGAGGGGTTCGCGCGGTTCGCCGAGGAGGTCCGGGGGCTCGGGTTCCTCCGCGTGGCGCCGGACGCCGTCCACGCCTGGGACCACGCCCGCGGCCGCTGACCGTGCGATCGCTTGCCGCCGCCGAAGACCCGGGCATAGGGTTTGTGCGGAGCTTCACAAGTCGGTTAGCATCATTTGTGAAAGTTTTCACAAGGAAGTCTTCACAGGCAGGTGGGGGACCTCGTGCCGAGCTCGACGAGCCAGCAGCTTGACGTCGACGCCCTGATCGTCGGCGCGGGTCCGGGAGGCTCCACCGCGGCCTACCACCTCGCCCGCCAGGGCCTCGACGTGCTCATGGTCGAGAAGGCCGCGTTCCCCAGGGAGAAGGTCTGCGGCGACGGCCTCACGCCCCGCGCGGTCGTCCAGCTGCGGCGCCTGGGCATCGACATCGACGACCCGCGGTTCGAGCGGCACGAGGGGCTGCGGATCTACTCGCGGCGCGTGACCCTCGAACTCCCGTGGCCGGACCTCGAGGCGTTCCCGAACTTCGGCCTGATGATGACGCGGGCCGAGCTCGACGAGCTCCTGGCGCGCCACGCCGAGAAGGCCGGCGCCCGACTGATGGAGCGGACGGAGGCCCTCGCCCCGACCCAGCAGGACGGCTGGGTGACCGGGGCTCGGATCAGGGGCGAGGACGATTCCGAGACGACGGTCCGCGCGCGGTTCGTGATCGCGGCGGACGGCGCCTCGTCGCGGTTCGCGTCGCAGGCCGGCGTGCGCCGCGATCCGGGCAAGCCCCTCGGGATCGCCGCGCGGCGGTATTACCGCGTCGAGCGTCGCCCGGGACCATGGCTCGAGGTCTGGATGGACCTTCGCGAGGGCGACGACACGATCCTGCCCGGGTACGGCTGGCTGTTCCCGCTCGCCGACGGCTCGATCAACGTGGGGGCGGGCCTGCTGAACACGTTTCGCGACTTCAAGGACCTGTCGGCGCAACGCGTGTTCGACGCGTTCTGGCGCATGCTTCCCGCCGAGTGGAACGTCAACGAGAGCTCGGCCGAAGGGCGGGTGCTGTCGGGGCCGCTCCCGATGGGCTTCTCCCGAACGCCGCAGGCGACGCCCGGCATGCTCGTCGTGGGCGACGCCGCCGGGTTGGTAAACCCGTTCAACGGCGAGGGGATCGCCTATGCGATGGAGGCTGGCGAGCTCGCGGCCGAGCTGATCCACGAGGCGCTGGTGAGGGACAGGCCCGGCGTGGCGCACCTGTACCCGACCGAACTCCGCGAGCGGTACGGGCGCTACTACCGGATCGGCAACGTGTTCGTCAGGGCGATCGGGCATCCCCCGGTGATGCGAGCGCTCACCGAGTACGCGCTGCCGCGGGAGTGGCTGATGCGCTTCATGCTGCGGCTGATGGGCAACCTCACCGACGGGCGCACGGGCGACACCCGCGACAAGATCATGTACGCGCTCGAGCGGATCGTGCCGGCGTCGTAAGGAGGCGGAGTGGTTCTGGCGAGCGAGCTGTCCGAGTACCTGCCCGTCGTGATCCTGGGGGCGCTCGCGCTCCTGTTCGCCGTGCTCTCGCTTGGCGTGTCGGCGATGTTGCGGCCCAACCGCCCGAACCCCGCGAAGCTCGCGCCCTACGAATGCGGGATCGAGCCCGAGCGGCTGCCCAGGGGTGAGCGGTTCAGCGTGAGCTTCTACACCGTCGCGATGCTGTTCATCATCTTCGACGTCGAGACGATCTTCCTGTTCCCATGGGCGGTGGGGTTCCGCCGGCTCGGCCTGTTCGGTCTGGTCGAGATGGCGATCTTCATCGGCCTGGTATTCGTCGCGTACGTGTACGTGTGGCAGCGAGGCGGCCTGGACTGGGGGAACGCCGAACGGCCGCTCACCGATGAGGCCGAGCCCGAACGGGTGCCAGAACGTGTGCCAGAAGATGTGGAGGAGCTCGCCCGTGCCGGTTGAGCGCCTCGAGGGCTTCCAGACCGGCCGCGCCGCCGGGGAGGGCGAGGAGGAGTTCAAGCGCGGGCTGCTGCTGTCCACGCTGGACCGGGCGGTGGGGTGGGCGCGCAAGCAGTCGATGTGGCCGGTCACGTTCGGGCTCGCCTGCTGCGCGATCGAGATGATGGCCACCGGCGCCGGCGACTACGACCTCTCGCGATGGGGGATGGAGCTGTTTCGCGCGTCGCCTCGGCAGGCCGACCTCATGATCGTCGCGGGCCGAGTGAGCCAGAAGATGGCGCCGGTCCTGCGCACCGTCTACGACCAGATGCCCGAGCCGAAGTGGGTCATCTCGATGGGCGTGTGCGCCTCGGCGGGCGGCATGTTCACGAACTACGCCGTCGTGCAGGGGGTCGACACGATCGTCCCCGTCGACATCTACGTCCCCGGCTGCCCGCCGAAGCCGGAGATGCTGATGTACGGGATCCTCCGGCTGCACGAGAAGGTCCGCAAGGAGCCGGTTACGTGATCGGCCGGGGAGCGCGCCGAGCGTGAACGCAGCGGGGATCGCCGACCGCGTTCGGACGTCCTACCCGGAGGTGGTCGTCTCGCGCGAGGAGGCGAGCGTCTCGGTGGGCCGAGACGAGCTTCTCGCCGCGCTCGGATCGTTCCGCGACGACGCCGGGCTCCGGCTGGACTTCCTCTCGAGCGTGACCGCGACCGACCGGCCGGCTGGCGACCCCAGGTTCTGGGTGGTGTACGAGCTTTCGTCCACCGAGCTCCATCACCGCCTGCGGGTGAAGGTCGGTCTGCCGGAGGAGGATCCGCGCGTCCCCTCGGTGACCGGGCTGTTCCCCACCGCCGATTGGCACGAGCGCGAGACGTACGACTTCTTCGGGGTGGTGTTCGACGGCCACCCCGATCTCCGGCGCATCCTGCTGCCGGACGACTGGGAGGGGTGGCCGCTCCGCAAGACCGAGGAGCTCGGCGGCGTGAACACGAGGTTCCACGGCGCGTTCATCCCGCCCGTCGACCGGAGGACGTCGTGACCGCGGACCGAGCGCCGAGCGCCGCGGGTGAGCCGTCGGCGGCCTCCACCCGCGAGATCCGCCGGGAGACGATGCTCATCAACATGGGGCCGCAGCACCCCTCGACGCACGGGGTGCTGCGTCTCCTGCTGGAGCTCGACGGCGAGACCGTGCTGTCGTGCACCCCGATCGTCGGGTACCTGCACACCGGGATCGAGAAGAACACGGAGTACCGGACGTGGCAGCAAGGCGTGACGTTCGTGACGCGCGCCGACTACCTCTCACCGTTCTTCAACGAGGTCGGGTACTGCCTCGCGGTCGAGAAGCTGCTCGGGATCGAGGCCCCGCCGCGCGCCCAGGTGTTGCGCGTGCTCTTCTGCGAGATGAACCGCATCGCGTCGCACCTCGTCTGGCTCGCCACGTCGGGGCTCGAGCTCGGCGCCGTGAGCGTGATGCTGTACGGGTTCCGCGAGCGCGAGCGGATCCTCGACATCTTCGAGGCCGCCACCGGCCTTCGGATGAACCACGCGTACGTGCGGATCGGCGGCGTCGTGATGGATCTGCCCGACGACGGCCTCGACCGGATCGGGGACTTCCTCCAAACGATGCCGGGCCGGATCGACGAGTACGAGTCCCTGCTCACCCGGAACCCGATCTGGATCCAGCGCAACCTCGGCGTGGGCCGGCTCTCGGCGGAGGATGCCCTCGCGCTCGGCGTCACGGGCCCGACCCTGCGCGCCGCCGGTGCGGCCCGGGACGTGCGGCGCGACGAGCCGTACTCGGGCTACGAGACCTACGACTTCGAGGTCGTCACGAGCGACGGAGCCGACTGTTACGCCCGCTACCTCGTCCGGATCGCAGAGATGCGTCAATCCCTTCGGATCGTCGAGCAGTGCATGGAGCGTCTGCGCGAACCCGGCCCGGTGATGGTCGAGGACCCGAAGGTGCGCTGGCCGGCACAGCTCGAGGTCGGACCCGACGGCATCGGGAACTCGCCCCGCTACATCACGCACATCATGGAGGAGTCGATGGAGGCCCTGATCCATCACTTCAAGATGGTGACGGAGGGCGTCTCCGTCCCGCCGGGCGAGGTCTACGTCCCCGTGGAGTCCCCGCGAGGCGAGCTCGGCTTCTACGTCGTGTCCGACGGCGGCAACCGTCCGTACCGCGTGAAGATGCGCGACCCCTCGTTCGTCAACCTCCAGGCGACGCCGCAGATGGTCGAGGGCGGGTTGGTCGCCGACGTGATCGCGGTGATCGCGAGCATCGACCCGGTTCTGGGCGGGGTCGACCGCTGATGGCGGTGCTCTCCGACGGCGGGCGCCGGACGGCGGAAGCGATCCTCGCGAGGTATCCGGCCGGTCGCGAGCGTTCGGCCGTCCTCCCGCTCCTGTACCTGATGCAGTCCGTGGAGGGACGGCTCACGCAGGACGGGCTCCGCGAGGTGGGCGAGCTCCTCGGGATCACGACCGCGGAGGTCGAGGCCGTAGCGTCCTTCTACACGATGCTCCGTTTGCGCCCGACCGGGACGCACGTGGTCTCGGTGTGCACGAACCTGTCGTGCGCGCTGCGGGGTGCGAACGAGGTGTTCGAGGCCGCCCGTGACGCCGCGGGGGTCGAGCACGGCGAGGAGATCTCGCCCGACGGCGTGTTCACGGTCCACGAGGAGGAGTGCCTCGGCGCGTGCGACGCGGCCCCGGTGGTCCAGGTGGACTTCGCGAACCACGACCGCGTGACACCCGAGCGGGTCGTCGAGCTCGTCGAGTCGCTCCGCGCCGGCGAGGTCCCGACCCCCTCTCGCGGGCGTGCGCCGAAGGACTTCCGCGAGGCGTCCCGGATCCTGGCTGGGGGTTCGGGGGCTCAAGGAGCGAGCGCGTGAGCGCGAGCGGAAGCCCCCCGAGGGCCGGGGCCGGGGAGATCACGTGAACGCGGCGCCGACGGCCAGGATCGTCACCGCGAACTGGGACGACCCGAACGTGGTCGGGATCGACGGCTACCTCGCCACCGGCGGGTACGAGGGGCTCCGCGCGGCCCTCGCGAGGACCCCGGCCGAGGTGATCGACCTGGTCAAGACGTCCGGCCTGCGCGGCCGGGGCGGCGCCGGGTTCCCGACCGGCGTCAAGTGGTCGTTCGTGCCGCAGGACACGGGCAAGCCCACGTACGTGGTCGCGAACTTCGACGAGTCCGAGCCCGGCACGTTCAACAACCGCGAGATCATCGAGCGCGAGCCGCACCGGTTCCTCGAGGGGATGGCGATCGCGGCGTACGCCGTCCAGAGCCATCTCGCCTTCGTGTACTGCCGCGGTGAGTTCCTGTGGCCCGGCGAGATCCTCGAGGCGGCGATCCGTGAGGCGTACACGAAGGAGGTGTTCGGGGCGTCGGTGTTCGGCTCGGGGTTCGAGCTCGAGGTCGTGCTGCATCGCGGCGCCGGCGCCTACATCTGCGGCGAGGAGACCGCGCTGCTGTCCTCGCTCGAGGGGTACCGGGGGCAGCCGCGGCTGCGCCCTCCCTTCCCCGCCGTCGAGGGGCTGTACGCCTCGCCCACCCTGATCAACAACGTCGAGACGCTCGCGACCGTCCCGTCGATCCTCACGAAGGGCCCCGAGTGGTTCGCGAGGATCGGCACGGAGAAGTCGCCCGGCACGAAGATCTTCAGCGTGTCGGGCAAGGTGGAGCGGCCCGGCAACTACGAGCTGCCGCTCGGGACGCCGCTGCGGACGCTGCTCGAGGACCATGCCGGCGGCGTGCTCGGCGGGCGGCGGCTCAAGGCGTGGACGCCCGGTGGTTCCTCGACCCCGATGCTGACCGAGGAGCACCTCGACGTCGGGCTGGACTTCGAGTCGATCACGGCCGCCGGCTCGCTCCTGGGGACCGGCGCGATCATCGTGATGGACGAGACCGACTGCATCGTCGAGGCGGCTCGCCGGCTCGTGCAGTTCTACGCACACGAGTCGTGCGGCAAGTGCACGCCGTGCCGCGAGGGCACGTGGTGGGTGAGCCGGGTGCTCGGCCGCATCGAGCAGGGGTACGGACGGTCCGAGGACCTCCCCCTCCTGGACGAGCTCGGCGAGAACATCCTGTTCAAGGCCTTCTGCGCGCTCGCGGACGGCGCGGTGAGCCCGATCCAGTCGAGCCTGAAGTACTTCCGCGACGAGTACGAGGCCCACATCGCGGAACGACGCTGCCCGTTCACCGGCGTCGGGCCGGGGCGCGAGACCCCGACGGACCCGGGCGATGCGACCGCGAACGACGCCGGTCTGACCGAGGCGCTCACGTGAGCAGCCCGCGGCCGCAGGACGAGCCCGTCACGCTCACGGTGGACGGGTCGGAGGTCGTCGTTCCGAAGGGAACGCTGATCATCCGGGCGGCCGAGAACCTCGGGATCGAGATCCCCCGGTTCTGCGACCACCCGTTCCTGGACCCGATCGGCGCGTGCCGCCAGTGCTACGTGGAGATCGAGGGGCAGCGCAAGCTGTTCACGTCCTGCACGACCGAGGTCGCGCCGGGCATGGTGGTGCGGACCCAGGGCACGTCGGACGAGGCCCGCCGGGCCCAGGTCGCGAACCTCGAGTTCCTGCTGCTGAACCACCCGCTCGACTGCCCGATCTGCGACCGCGGCGGCGAGTGCCCGCTGCAGGACCAGGCGATGGCGTTCGGCCCCGGCGAGAGCCGGTACACCGAGCCCAAGCGCACGTACGAGAAGCCGATCGCGCTCTCGCCGCTCGTCAAGCTCGACCGCGAGCGCTGCGTCCTGTGCGCGCGCTGCACCCGCTTCTGCGACGAGATCAGCGGCGACCGGTTCATCGAGCTGTTCGCGCGGGGCGCGGGCGAACGCGTCTCGATCGCCGCGGGCGAGGACTTCCGGTCGCCGTTCTCGGGCAACACGGTGCAGATCTGTCCTGTGGGGGCGCTCACGGCCGAGCCGTACCGCTTCGTCGCCCGCCCCTTCGACCTCACGACGACGGACTCGGTCTGTCAGCACTGCAGCGCCGGGTGCAACGTCCGCGTCGACCTGCGCCGGGGTTCGGTCGTGCGCGTCCTCGCCCGCGACAACGCCGACGTGAACGACGCCTGGACCTGCGACAAGGGGCGGTTCGCGTTCCGGCACGCCGACCTGCCGGGGCGCGTCACCACGCCGCTGATCCGCGATCGCGGGCTCGAACCCGCCTCGTTCGACGAGGTCTTTGCGGGGATCGCCGGGTGGTCGCGCGAGGGCCGCGTCGCGTTCCTCGCGGGGGGCCGCCTCCCGGACGAGGACGCGTACGCGCTCGCCAAGCTCGCGCGGGTGGCGTTCGGGACCAACGACCTGGACCACCGCAGGACGTTCCACGGCGGCCACGCGGAGCTGCGGGCCGCGGCGTCGCCGCTGGACACGACCTACCGCGACGTGGAGTGCGCGAAGGCGATCCTCGTCGCGGGGCTGGACGCCGAGCAGGAGGTGCCGATCCTGAACCTGAGGATCCGCAAGGCCGCCCGCGGGGGCGCCGCAGTGTTCGTGATCCACCCTCGCCGGACGCGCCTGTGGGACGTCGCCGAACACGCGCTCTGCCTCCCCGAACACCAGACGTACGTGCTGGAGCGGATCCACGACGGCGACGCGCCCGAGGACGCGTTCGAGGGCCGTGTGAGCCAGGCCCTGCGCCGGGCGGCCGGCGAGGCCGTCGTGCTGGTGGGCGAACGCCTCACCGAGCATCCGCTCGCCGCCGATGTCGCGCTGACGGTCGCCCAGAGGTACGGGGCCCGGATGGCGCTGGTCCCGCGGCGCGCCGGCGATCGCGGGGCCCTCCGCGCCGGCGTCCACCCGTCGCTCCTGCCCGGCGGCCGCCGCGTGAGCGATCCGGCCGAGCGCGCGGAGATCGAGGGCTCGTGGGGGAGCCTTCCGTCGGAGGGCGGACGTTCGACCCGCCAGATCCTCGAGGCGTGCGCGAGCCGCGAGATCGACGTCCTGTTCCTGATCGGCATCGATCCGCTCCGGGACATCCCGGACGCCGATCTGGTCCGGCGGGCGCTCTCCAACACGCGCCACGTGGTGGTGCAGTCGCTCGAGCTCGGCGCGCTCGAGCCGTTCGCCGACGCCTTCCTCCCCGCCGCCGCGTGGGTCGAGCGCGAGGGCCACGCAACCGACTGGGAGGGCCGGTCGCAGCCGATCCATCCGGTCCGCAGCCCTGCAGGCGTGTCGCGGGCGGACTGGGAGATCTTCGCGGGTATGGCCGAGGCGATGGGGCGGCCGCTCGGGTTCTCGGACCTCGGGGCGCTCCGGGCGGAGGCGGCACCTCTGCTCGAGCAGCGCTCGGTGGCCGCGCGCTCGACCGCGTGGACCGGGACAGGACGCCCCCAGCGACTGGGCGAGCTCACCCTGCTGTCGTACCCGCTGCTCGTGGACGGGGGGCGGCTGTCCGAGGGGGCGGACGAGCTCAAGGCCGCCC
>CBRGMI010000003.1:0-31010 GCA_967797495.1 uncultured bacterium | reverse complement strand
GGGTCGTTCGTCGGCTGAACCTTCAGCGCTCGGAGACCGGGGCTGACCTCGCGGCCTCGCGCGAACCTCGGCCGTCGCGGGAACCCTGTCCGTCGCGCGAGCCCTCTCCGGCCGTCGCCGGCTCCCCTCGGTCGGTGGTCTCGAACCCATAGATCGCGTAGGCCTGGCGGATCACGGTCTGCGCGACGTTGCGCACATTCACGCCGCCGGGCGTGACTCCGTGCTCCGTCCCCCGGTGCGCGTGCCCGTGGATCACGAGGTCGGCCCCCGAGCGGTCCACGGCCTCGGCCAGGAGGTAGCTGCCGAGGAACGGGAAGATCTCGGGCGGCTCGCCGAGCAGGGTCTCGCGGACCGGCGCGTAGTGGAGCAACGCGATGCGCACGTCGGTGTCGAGGGTGGCGAGGGCCGACTCGAGCGCCTCCGAACGCTCCTTCGTGTGGCGGATGAACGCCTTCATCTCCGGCTCGCCGAACTCGGCGCCGCTCGCACCCGAGAACCCGCCGCCGAAGCCCTTCACGCCCGCGACGCCGAGCGACCCGGCCGGCGTATCGATCCGGACCGCGTCGCCCTCCAGGACGGCGACGCCGGCCTCGCGCAGCAGCCCCGCGATCTCCGCGGGACGGTCGGCGTGGTGGTCGTGGTTCCCGAGGACCGCCACCACCCGGACAGACAGGCCGCGCAGCTCGCGCGCGAGCGCATCAGCCTCCTCCGGCTCACCCGACTTGGTCAGGTCGCCGGCGATCAGCAACACGTCCGCCTTCTCATGGACCGCGCTCAGCTGCTCGCGCAGGGCGCCGGCCGAGTCCGGTCCGACGTGCAGGTCGCCGACGGCGGCGACGCGGATCACTGGACGGTCTCCATCCCTTCGGCGTCGGGGAACCGGGCCACCGTGGTTTGGTTCTCGACCTCGAGTTCCGGGCAGCATTCGCGCACGACCTCGGTGACCGAACGCCGCCGCTCCTCGCTCGGCACGTGGCCGTGGACGATCACCCTCCCCTTCACGACGGTGACGCCGAGCTCGGGCTCGTTCACCCGTGCGTCCCGAGCCAGCGCCTCCTGAACGTGCGCCGCGACGTATTCGGATTCGTCCGTGCTCATGTGTGCCTCCCCCGCCCGATGGCCTCGTGGAGCGTCTCGATCGGCTCCGAGGGCACGACGATGTCCAGGGAGGTGGCGAACAGCAACAGGCTGAGAAGCCTCCGCGCGCCGTGCTCATGCGCCCGAGCGACCAGGTAGTCCCAGTCGAGCTCCGTGTGCGCGATGATCGAGACCGCGTCGTACCAGTACCGCGAGGTGTCCTCGCTCATCGCGCAGGCCTTCATGACGATCAGATCCTCTGGCGGTGCGATCGGGACCATCCGGCCACGGAACGGCATGACCCGCGCCCGGGCGAGCATCTCGTCGCCGAGCAGGATGTCTCGGCTCGAGCGGAAGATCACGTCGACGAGCACCCCGTGCTTGATCGCCTTGAACAACCAGCGGTCGGCGACCTCCTTCGTGTCGAACCCCCGCGCCCCGAGCACCTCCAGCACCCTGCGCGCCGTCTCGGGGCGGACGAAGACGTCGATGTCCCGCGTCCCCTGGTCGCGTCCGTAGACCGCCGATCCGACGCCACCGATCAGCAGGAAGGGGATGCCGGCCTTCTCGAGCGCCTCCAGCGCCTGGTCCAGGACGCGCAGGAACAGATCGCCGTTGTCCGCCTCGGTGACTTCGATCGCGGTTTCGGGGAGGCTCATCCAGGCACTCCTCATATCGCCGTGTCCGACGTCGGAGGCTCTGTTGTTCCCGCCGACGCCTGCCCGCAAACGGGGCTCACGCAGCGGCCAGCTGGCGGGGACCGTCCTCCAGCAGGTCGAGGACCGCGGCCTCGACCGCATTCGGATCAACCGCGGCCCTTCTCGTCTCGCAGCCTGCGCGCGAGCGGGATCGCGAACCAGACCCAGACGAGGAAGAGCAAGACGCCGAGCCCGACCAACGTGGCGGTGCCCAGACCGAACATCAGGTCGGTCGTGAGCACCACCGCCAACGTGACGGACAGGGCGAGGAAAGCGATCCCGGCGATCGCGAACCGGTTCGACGTCCGGAGCATGCGCTCCTTGTCGCCCTGGCGGAACCGGATCCGGTGGTAGGCGGTCGGCGCCATGAACAGGCCGGTGGCGATCGTGGTCCCGACGAACGTCGCGAAGTAGATCGCTCGCTGGCTCCCGGTGAGTGCGAGGAACCGGTTGCTGAACGGCACGGTGAGCAGGAACGCGAACAGCACCTGCACGCCGGGCAGCGCGACCCGAAGCTCGTTCAGGAGCTCGATCAGCTCTCGGTTCTGACGCTCTTCGGGCTGCTCGTCGTCGCCACCGGCGGAGTCGCTCGACGGGGCCACTCCCCCCGAACGCGATTCGCTCATGTACACGAGTTACCGTTTCGGGGCGTGCGGAAAACGTCGTTCGCGACGCGCCATCGTGCACCTCGCGGTTTGTCGTCGTCCTGGCGCGGGTACACCGGTGCCGAGGCCGCACCGTGCGGTCTGGGAGGTGGAGATCATGAGCCACCAGAGCTACGAGTATCACGAGCATGATCCCGAGCCGGGCTCTGGGCTGACGGGGTACGCCGCGATCAAGTACACGGCGATCGTGATCATCGTCCTCGCCATCTTGGCCTTCCTAGCCTGGTACATCGTCCCGGCGTTCGACTAGCCGGGCGAAGGAGGAACCACCATGTTGGGTCTCATGCTTGCTCTCACGAGCGGAACGGCAACGCTCCTGTGGTTCCTCGCCGCGATCCTGGTGATCGCCGGGATCGTGACGCTGATCCGCGGCGGCGTGCTCGCGGGCATCGCCCTGATCATCATCGGACTGCTCGTGGGTCCGGGAGGAGTGAGCATCTTCAAGTAACGCTTCACGTGACGCGATAGGCGTCTCGTCTACGGCTCGCCGAGATCCGCTCCGTGAGGTTCCGCCTCGCGGAGCGGATCTCCTTCTTCGAGCACCGCGCCCCGCAGGAACGACAGGGTCTGCGAGAGGATCCTGCTGACGTGCATCTGCGAGACGCCGACCTTCTCGGCGATCTCGGACTGCGTGAGCCCGCGAAAGAAGCGGAGGTACAGCACCCTGCGTTCCCGCTCAGGCAGCTGCTTCACGGCGGGTGCCACCGACGCCCAGCCCTCGAGGGTCTCGAGCGAGGGGTCGTCACCGCCGAGCACGTCGATCGGCGCCGCGCCCTCCTCCCCGACCGGCGTGTCGAGCGATGTCGTCGAGTACGCCTGCACCGCCTCCATCGCGTCGAGGATCTCCTCGGGTGACGCCTCGCACCGCGCGGCGATCTCCTCCACGGTCGGCGAGCGCCCGAGCTCCTGCGAGAGCTCGGGCAGGGCGGCATTCACGCGCAGCCCGACCTCCTGGAGCCGCCGCGGCACGCGGATCGCCCACCCCTTGTCCCGGAAATGCCGCTTGAGCTCGCCGATGATCGTGACGGCGGCGTACGTGGAGAACTGGACGTCGCGCTCCACGTCGAAGCGGTCGATCGCGTTCAGGAGTCCGACGCTCGCGACCTGCACGAGGTCCTCCAGCGGCTCGCCCCGTCGGTCGAACCGACGGGCGAGGTATTCCGCGAGCGGGAGGAACATCTCGACCAGCCGCTCGCGGGCCGCGGCGTCCTCGGGCAGGCGCGTGAACAGCTCGGTCTCCATCTCACGGTCGGTGGAGCCGATCGGATGGTCGACCGAGCTCATGTCGTCCGCGATGGCTCGAGCGTTCGCTTGGTCAGGAGGATCGACGGACCACCCGCGTCCGTGTTCAGGGAGAGGGTGTCGACGAGCGCCGACAAGATTCTCCACGGGAGGCTCTGCTCCAGGTCGGGTGGGGGCCACGGGCCATCGGCGGCATCGATCGAGACCTCCGCCTCCAGGCGATCGTCCAGAGGCCGGAGCCGAAGGGTCATCGCGGTGGCCGATCGACCGCGAGCGAGTAACCACGCGCACGCCTCGTCGACGGCGAGGCGGAGATCCTCGATCCCGTCGAACGGGATCGGCAGGCGAGCTGCCACCGACGTCGTGACGGCGCGCAGGACGTGGACGGATCCGGCCCTTGCCGGGACGGACACGATGATGACATCGTTCCCTGGGCTCGCCATCGCGCTCCCTATACTAGGGAAGCTCGGGCACGGCCCGGATGACCTCCGGGGTGTGTGGAGCCGAGCCTCGACCGAGAGGGCAACGGATGGACGTCATCGTCGGGACGCGCACCGAAGAACCGTGGACCGTCGTCGAGGTCGCCGGCGAGCTCGACCTCCACACGTCACCGCCGCTCCGCGAGCACCTGCTCGCTCTGATCCAGGGGGGTGCCGACCACGTGGCCCTGGACCTCACGAAGGTCGACTTCATGGACTCGAGCAGCCTGGGCTCGCTGGTGACGTGTCTCAAGCGCGTCCGGGAACGCGACGGAAAGTTCGTCCTGGTCGGCGTCGGCGGCACCCCGATGAAGGTGCTCACCCTCACGGGGTTGGACCGCGTATTCGAGATCGTCGGCTCGACCACCGAGCTCCCCGCGGGCTGACGCGGGAGGTCGAAGCCCGATGGAACGGCTCTCGATCCGCATCCCACCCGGGACCGCGCACGTGGCGTCGGTCCGCGCCTTCGTCGGGGCGGTCGGTCGCAGCACCGGCTGCTCGGAGGAGGCGGTCGACGACCTTCGGCTCATCGCGACCGAGGCCTGCGCTCAGGCGATCGAGCAGGACACGCCGCCGGCCGTCATCGAGGTCCGCTCGATGGTCGACGGTGGCCGCCTGCTCCTGGAGATCGAGCCCTGCGACCGGTTCGACCGAGCCCCGGAGGGACTCGACGGGGCCTCGGGACGGGCGACGCGCCGAGCGCTGATCGAGGGCCTGTTCCCCGACGCCGAGTTCGACGACCGGGTCCTGCGCGTAGCCGTGCCGATCGCGCGGTCGTAGGCCGTGCCACGGGGTGACGACACGACCGACCCGGTGGTCTCGCTCGAGCGGCGGATGCTCGACGCCGAGCGGCGCGCGCGCGAGATCGCCGAGAACGCACAGGCCGAGGCCGAGGCCGCGCGCGAGGAGGCGGTGCTCGCCCGCGAGGAAGCCGAAGGCGCCCACCGGCTCGAGACCCAGGCGCGCGAGCGGCTCCAGGTCCTCGTCGAGGCCGGCGTGGCCATGGCCGCGTCGCGCGAAACGCGTTCGGTGCTGGCCGCGGCGACCGGGGCGGCGGCCCGCCGGGCCTGCGACTACAGCCTGGCCTTCGTGGTCGACCGGGAGGGCCGCGTGGAGGCGGCCGTCGGAGCGCACCGCGACCCGGCGCGGTTCGGGATGGTCGAGCGGATGGCGAACGCCCACCTGCCCGACCCCGGGGATCCCGACAGCATCATCGCCGAGGTCCTGAAGACCGGCGAGGCGGCGCTGATCCCGAACCTCTCACCCGAACGGATGGAACGGATGATGGCGCCCGGGGAGCAGCTCGAGCTCGCGCGGTCCCTGGGTCTGGCGTCGCTGATCGCGGCACCGCTCGCGGCCCGCGGACGGACGCTCGGGGTGCTCGTGCTCGTGCGCGACGACCCGTCGACACCGTTCGCGGAGGAGGACCTGTCGCTCGCGGGGATGCTCGCGGCCCGGGCCGGCCTCGCCGTCGACAACGTGAGGCTCTACGCCGAGCGCGAGTACGTCGCGGAGACACTGCGGCGGAGCCTCCTGCCGCCGGAGCTGCCGGGGATCGAGGGTCTGGAGATCGCCGCGCGCTACCTCCCCGCCGCGGAGGGAACGCAGGTCGGCGGCGATTTCTACGATGTCTTCGAGGCCGCGCCGGAACGTTGGATCGCCGTGATCGGCGACGTGGTCGGCAAGGGGGCCGAGGCGGCGGCGATGATGGGGCTCGCGCGCTACACGATCAGGACCGCCGCGATGAGCGAGGGCCGCCCGAGCGCGATCCTGGAGACGCTCAACCAGGCCGTCCTGAACCAAACGGACGATGAGCGGTTCTGCACCGCGTGCTGCGTGCGCCTGCGACCGTCGGGGAGCCAGACGCGGGCGACCGTGTCCTCCGGAGGCCATCCGCTCCCCCTGGTCCTTCGGGCGGACGGCTCCACCGAGGTCGTGGGCAGTCCGGGCACCATCGTCGGGGTGTTCGAGGACCCGGTGCTGGTCGACCGAGCCGTCGATCTCGGCCTCGGCGACGCGCTCGTCCTGTATACCGACGGCGTCACCGACGAGCGGAGCGACGAGGACGAGTTCGGTGAGACCCGCCTGCACGAGGTGTTGTCCGAGCTCACGGGCGTCGGCGCGCAACGGATCGCCGACGGAGTCGTGGAGGCGGTGGTCGGCTTCCGGACCGGGCAGCCGAAGGACGACATCGCGATCCTCGCGATCAAGGTGGTCGGATGACGACACTCGACGTCGATCCGGTCCCACCACATGCACGGGGTGTTTGAGGGTCCGTACGCTCGGGTACCCAACACCCTGATGCGATCAACGACCAGCGGCCGACGTGCCGGTGGTCCGAGAGGATTGACGGTGCGGTCCGGCGCGCCCCCTCCCCCCTGCTCGTCGGACCGCTCGTCAACCCGAGGTGATGGCCATGACCGACCTGCTCGCACCGACGCCCGTGAAGTGGCTGTACTGCTTCGCGTGTGAGGAAACGTTCGAGCTCGCCGGGTCCGACGCGTCGTGCGGATGCGGACGCTCGTCCGCGCGGCTGGACGGCGGGATCGTGGAGGTCCAAGGCCCGACGCGTGCGCTCGCGCCGGTCGAGACGGTGATCCGGCTCGACGGCGGCGAGTGGGCCCCGCTCCCCGAGGACGTCTTCATCCGTCGGGTGCTGCCCAGGGCCGCCTGACGGCTCCTCGGGATCCGGCGCGCGCGGCCCCCGGCCACCCGCCTGACGGGCGTCAGTCGTCCGCGGGCTAACTTGCCAACGGACGTCAGCCCTCGGCAGGCGGCGGCGGAGCCGGCGGCATCGGAGGCGCCGGTGGAGGCGGCTCGGTCGGTGCTCCCGACGGCGGCGCGTCGGTGGTTGCCCCCGGTGGCGCCGCGACGGGCTGCGCCGCGGGACCCGCCTCGCCGAACCCCGACGGCGTACCCTCGCCGACCTTGTTCCGGCGACTCCGAACCACGAGGAGGAGGACGAGCAGGAGCACGAGCACGACCCCCGCGATGATCAGGATCAGCGGCAGGAAGGAATCGCTGCCACCCACCACGTCCGCGGCCTCGCCGTTGTCAACGGCGCTGCCGGTCGCGTTGATCTCCAACCGCTCGCCGAACTCCGGCAGGTAGGTGACCGTGTTGCCGTCGATCTGTCCACCCGGGGCCTCCAGCACCTCGCCGGGGAACGTGATCGCGATCTTGATGTCCGCGCTCTCGAGGAACTGCGCGCCGCCGGTGCCGCCGAAGGGCCCGGTGACGCCGGACAGACCGCTCGAGAGGTCGAGGAGGCCGGTGACCACGAACGTGTCACCCTGGCGTGCGATCTGCAGCGAGTCCCCCGCACCGGTCCCGCCCGTCGCTGCCGAGGCGCCCGCGACCCCGCCCGAGTTGAACTCCTCGATCGAGAGGTCCTCGAAGATGAACTGCTGGCCGGCGAACTCGCCGTCGTCGAAGGGCTCCACCGTGACCCCGGGGGCGTTGCTCGCGAACGGGGAGTCGGTCCCGAGCAGGTCCTCGACGTTCTGCCCGGTCAGATCGAGCAGCTCCTTCTGGACGCCGAACTCGACGGTCCCGCTCACCGTGTTGTCGGAGTTGATCCCGAGATTCATGTTGAGCTTGATGCACCCCGTCATCAGGAAGACCAGCGCGACGAACGCGCCGATCCGCCACGCGGTGCGGGCACGTCGAGACATCCCTGGACCCCCTGTCGTCGGCATCCCGGGGAGACTACCTCGGGCGCACGGGCGGGGCGAGCGATCTCACGAGGAGGAGAGGGCGTCCACGACGTGCTCCTCGAGATAGGAGAGGTAGCGGTACAGCTCGAAGGCGCGCTCGGCCTCGGGATCGCCGGCGAAGTCCGCGGCCGTCGCCTCCTCGGTGACGGCGAGCCGGACACCGAGCACCAGCCGGACGTCGTTCAGGGCGGCGAGCCACGCGAGCAGCTCGTCCTCGGTGACGTGGTCGGATCGCAGGGTCCGCTCCATCGTGTCGATCGCCGCCAGCCGCTGCTCGAGCAGCTCGTCGTGTGTGATGTCGTGGAACTCGGCGGACGCGTCCTCGTCGTCGGTGAAAGCCTTCGGGTACAACCGCTGCAGCGCCGGATCGGCGGCATCGCCGTCGACGAGCAGCGCACGCAGCATGTCCGGGATGGTGCCGAGGATCTCGCGCTCCGCCGTCGGGATCCGAAGATCGAACCCGCCTCGGCGCGACCTCTTGACCGGCGCTCCCCGCACGCTCAGCGGTCCTTCTGCATCGTGGCCCACAGCCCGTGCGCGTGCAGACGCGACACGTCGAACTCACATCGCTCGCGGGGGCCGGTGGAGACGACGGCTCGACCCTTCTGGTGCACGTCGAGCATCAGCCTGGTGGCCTTCTCCCTCGGATAGCCGAACAGCTTCTGGAACACGTACACGACGTAGGACATCAGGTTGATCGGATCGTTCCAGACGATCACGATCCAGGGCACATCCGGGACGACGTCTTCGTCGCCCACCGGGCGTTCGGTCTCGACCGGGGCGGTCTGTGCCATGCCGTCAGGGTACGCGCACGCATCGCAGATCGATCCTCGCGCGGTCCGCTTCGCGATCGACGAACCCGCAATGACCGAGGCCCGGCTCCGATGAAGCTTGGGGGAAGAGCCGGGCCTCGACGCCACCCGCGCCGAGAGGCGGGGGCGCTCTACGTCGCGGTCACGACCACCTCGTTCCACCACACGCCCGTCGACCGAGACGTCCGGGTGGTGCCGGCGATCGGCCCCGTGGACGGACCGCGTCCGGTCGCCACGGAAACGCTGCGCTCGGTCTCGTCCACGCCGGCACCCGGACGGCGTTCGACGACACCATGATCGTGGTGACACACCCCGACGTGGCCGCCGGCGGCGCCGACGTCAACGCCGGACCGGCGATCACCCCACCGCTGCGGGCTGGCGCTTTGCGCACCATGCGGTGGCCCCCTTGTGAGTGTGCAAGCCTCCCGAAAGGAATCGGCATCCCGGGTCCCGAAACTTGAAGGCGGATCCGGGCTTCAGGTTGCGGGGGAACGCCGGACGGGCCGTTCGAAGCGTCCGACGAGCGCCACGATGCCGGCGAGCACCAGCGCCGAGAGCCCGATGAACACCGGCCGGAGCAGCCACCACGCGGCCGTGCTGTCCTGCTGATGCCCTACGCCCAACGGCCAGAGGGCGAGCAGGACGATGAAGTACGCGGTCATGTGCCACAGGAACAGCGTCATGATCACGCCGTTCAGGAAGATCGTCGCCTTCCACGGTCGCGGGCGTACGAGCCATCGGGACACGGTCGGGCGGAGCAGCATCACGGCCCCGATCGACCAGATGTCCGCCAGCAGGAAACAGACCGTGGGCGGGTAGGCGTTCGAGACCTCCTCGACATCGGTGCCGAGCAGGCTCTTCGGGTAGTGCCCGATCCCGCCGAACCAGTCGGAGCTCGCCGGTCCGAACGCCCGGAACGCCCACGACGTCGTCAGCAGGACGAGGCCGCCGAGCCCGACGGCCACCATCGCCCAGAACACCCTCCGCGGCAGCCGGCCGAAGGTGCCGTCCGCGTAGAAGTGCCCCAGCTGATGCGGGAGGAGCAGCACGAAGGCCACGTTCAGGTAGCGGAGCCGGTCGAGGTCGGCGCCGAAACCGACGACGTCGACGAGGATCGCTCCGAGCGCCATGACGGCTGGCACCCACCAGCGGAACCTGCGATGGAGCCAGATCGTCGCCGGGGCGATGCACACCACGATGAGGTAGAAGCCCAGGAACCACAGGGGCCCGAACGGCAGCGTCGCCGCCGGCGGATACATGCCGCGCAGCAACCGCGTCTCGCCCACGAGCCGTGGCCCCGCTGCTCCGCCCACGTCCAACACGTGGAGCGCCACCTGCACGATCAGCCAGAACCCGAGGAACACGAGCGAGGGACGCAGCAGGCGCTCCAGGCGGCTCCGAACGAACGCCGAGGTCGGTTCGCCTCGCCGGTGGATCGCGTCGTAGGTCACGAGGTTGGAGAAGCCACCCACGAAGAAGAAGACGGGCATCACCTGGAAGAGCCACGTGCCGAGCCACATCCCGGAGGTCAGGCCGACGGCGCTGGTCGTCGAGTAGATGTCGCGTTCGAGGTGGTTGATCGAGATGAACCAATGGCCGAACACGACCGCGACGATCGAGGCCGCGCGCAGGAAGTCGACGTAGCGATCGCGGGTGGCGGGCGTGGCCCGCGCCAGCTCGTCAAGCCGTGAGCTCACGAGCCAGGTGCTACCCCCCGGCGGTCTCCGGGTCAAGGAAGGACGGGTTCGAGCTCCGGGGGTCTGGCATCATGAGCGCGCATGTCCGAGGCGTACCGTTCGCCGCTCGCGCCAGACGCGAACGAGGATCTCGTGGCGCTCGTGACCGGCGGCGGGACGGGCCTGGGCCGAGCGATCGCGCGCGAGTACGCGCGCACGGGTGCCCGCGTCGTGATCGCCGGCAGGCGAGCCGAACCGCTCGAGGAGGTCGCCTCCGAGCTCACGGCCGCCGGCGCTCAGGTCCTTTCTGTGCCGGGTACCGACGTCCGCGAACCCGAGCAGGTGGCCTCGCTCGTCGACACCGTCCTGGACCGGTTCGGGACGATCGACGTGCTCGTGAACAACGCGGGCGGGCAATTCGTCGCGACGCCCGAACAGATCTCGGCCAAGGGCTGGCGGGCGGTGCACCGCCTCAACGTCGACGCGGTGTGGGACCTCACCCGGACCGTCGCCGAGCGCTCGATGATTCCCAGAGGCGGCGGGCTGGTCGTGTTCATCGGGTTCAGCCCCCGCCGGGGCATCCCGTTGATGGTGCACGCGTCCGCCGCGCGGGCGGCGTTGGAGAACCTGGCGAGCGGGCTCGCGATCGAGTGGAGCCGCCACCGGATCCGCGCGGTGTGCGTCGCCACGGGGGCGATCGACACGGACGCCTTCCGCGCCTACGGTGAGGACTTCGTCGAGGAGGCGGTCCGAACGGCGCCGCTCGGTCGCCTCGCGTCGCCCGAGGAGGTGGCCAGCGTGATCGCCTTCCTGTCGACCACGGGCGGCGCGTACGTCACCGGAACCACGATCGTCGTCGACGGCGGCAACGACGCCTGGGGGCTCGGCTTCCCGCCGCCGCAGCCCGGTCAGTCGTAGACGATCACCGAACGCGCCTCCTCGCCGCCCTCGAACCGGGCCAGCGCATCGTGGATGCCGTCGAGCGCGATCGTCCGGGCGATCATCGGTTCGAGCCGCAGCTCGCCGAACGTCAGCAGGTGCGCGAGCAGCGGCAGGTCGCGTGGCGGAACCACGCTGCCGTACCACGAACCGACGATCGTGAGCTCCTTGGTCGTGGTGCGAAGCGCGTCGAGCGGCGCGCGGGCGCCGGGGGCCGCCATCCCGACGAGGACGGCCGTCCCGCCGGGCGCCACGGCGCGCATCGCCTGCTCGATGGTCTCGGGGCGCCCGAGGCACTCGATGGCGTGGTCGAACCCGTCCGGGACGGGGTCGCGGCCCGCGAGCACCGTCTCGGTCGCGCCGAGCTCCTTGGCGATCTCGAGCTTCGGCTCGACGACGTCGACCGCCACGATCGGCGAGGCACCCGCGATCCGCGCACCCTGGATCGCCGAGAGCCCGACTCCGCCGCACCCGATCACGAGGACCGAGTCTCCCGGGCGAACCTTCGCCGTGTTCAGCACCGCGCCGACGCCCGTCATGACCGCGCATCCGAGGAGGGCGACCTGTTCGAGCGGCAACGACGGATCGACGGGAAACACCGTGTTCGCCGGTACCACCGATCGCTCGGCGAACGAGGACGGCACGTTGTGGTGGATCCGCGTCCCGGTGTGCGAGAAGCGGGTCGTCCCGTCGGCCAGGAACCCCTCGTCGAAGACCGCCAGCCGTTCGCACACCACCGGACGTCCCGCCGTGCATCGGCGGCACGAGCCGCAGTACGGCAACCACGAGCAGACGACGTGGTCGCCGGGCTTCACGCCGGTGACGCCCTCCCCCACCTCCTCGACCACGGCCGAGCCCTCGTGCCCGAGCACGATCGGCATCGCGTGCCGGTGGATGCCGTGGACCGAGTGGAAGTCCGAGCGGCACACGCCGGAGGCCGCCATTCGGATCTCGACCTCCCCGGCCTTGGGCGGGTCCAGGTCGAGGTCCTCGATGCGGAGGTCGTCGACGTCCCAGAGCACGGCCGCTCGCATGCGCGGAGTATCGCGCACGGGCGCCGCCCATGGTCAGGCCGGAGCTTCGAGCTTCCTCTTCAGGTTCGCGAGCGACTTCTTCCCGTCGGCCTTGACCGCCGGGGTCACGACGGCGTCGAGCAGCGCGTTCCCGCCCACGCTGGCGGTCGTGCGTTCGAGCCTGGTCCCCCCGCCCTCCGGCGTCAGCACGAAGGTGTGCCGGTAGCGCACGTCCTTCGTCGAGCCCTGTTTGCGTTGGGTGATGGCGAACGCGAAGCGGTTCGGGCGGTCGAACTCCACGATCTCGATCTCGGCCGTCTGCGGCTTGCCGACGAAGACCTGCTCGGAGCGGTAGGTCGAGCCCATCCGGGGCGGGCCTCCGGAGACCGAGGACATCTTCAGCTTGGCGCTGGGGTTGGCCCACTCGGGGTGGTGTTCGACGTCGGCCAGCGTGTCGAACACCCTCTCCGGTGGGGCATCGATGTGCATCCTCCAGCGGTAGGCCATCACGCCTCCCGGGTCCACGGCGATCGCTCGGCGTCCGGAGCGGGCGGTATTTCAGCATGGACTTACGTAAGCGTCAACTGAAGGTTTCCGTGAAGCACGACGCCGGTATCCCACCTCCTCGCCCGCATAGGTTTGCGATGCTGGCGCCGTGGCTCGGCGCTTCGTGCTCCACCTCGATCTCGACGAGTTCATCGCGGCCGTCGAACGGCTCCGGCGCCCCGACCTCGAGGGCAGGCCGATCGTCGTCGGCGGCGACGGCGACCCGAGCAAGCGCGGCGTGGTCTCGACCGCGAGCTACGAGGCGCGCGCGTTCGGGATCCGGAGCGCGATGCCGCTCCGCACCGCGTACAAGCGCAACCCCGACGCGATCTTCCTCCCGGTCGACTCGCGCGCGTACCTGGCCGCCAGCGGCGAGGTCATGGACACGCTCCGTACGTTCGACGCCGAGGTCGAGGTCGCGGGGTGGGACGAGGCGTTCCTGGCCGTCACGACGGACGATCCCGAGACGTTTGCGAAGCGGATCCAGGAGCGGGTGCTCGAGCGCACGCGCCTGTGGTGCACGATCGGGATCGGGGACAACCGCCTGCAGGCCAAGCTCGCGAGCGGGTTCGGCAAGCCGCGCGGCGTGTTCGTGCTCACCTCGGACCGATGGGACGAGTCCATGCACGGGCTCGCCACCACCGAGCTGTGGGGCATCGGGTCCAAGACGGCGGCCAAGCTCGCCGGGCTGGGGATCCGCACGGTGGGCCAGCTCGCGGCCGCGGACGAGGGCGCGCTCGCCGAACGCTTTGGCCCGTCGACCGGGCCGTGGCTCGCGAGCCTCGGTCGCGGCGAGGGCTCGGCGAGCGTGCACCCCGAGGGGTGGACCGCCAAGGGCCGGAGCCGGGAGCACACGTTCCAGCGCGATCTCACGGATCCGGACGAGGTCGGGGCCGAGGTCGCCCGCACCGCGCGCGAGGTCGCGACCGATCTCGGCAGGGACGACCGGCTCGCCGCACGTGTGGTGGTCAAGGTTCGGTTCGCGCCGTTCTTCACCAGCACCCACGGCGTCACGCTCGCCGAGCCCACGGCGGACGCCGACCTCGTGGCCGAGGCCGCCGCTCGCGCGCTCGAGCGGTTCGAGCTCGACCGGCCCGTCCGCCTCGTCGGGGTCCGTGCGGAGATGACGCCCCCGGTGGTACAAGACGGCGCATGAGCGTCCAGTATCACCTCAAGCTCGCGCCGGGCGACGTCGCGCCGTACGTCCTGCTCCCGGGCGACCCGGGCAGGGTCCCGCTCGTCGCCAGCCTGTGGGACGAGTCGCGCGAGGTCGCGAGCAACCGCGAGTACGTGACGTTCACCGGCACGTACCGGGGCGTACCGATCTCCTGCACGTCCACCGGGATCGGCTGTCCCTCCACGGCGATCGCGATGGAGGAGCTCGCGCGGGTGGGCGCGACCACGTTCGTGCGGATCGGGACGTGCGGCACGTTCCAGGACCGGGTCCGCATCGGCGACATGGCGATCTTCGATTCGGCGGCGCGGTACGACGGTGCATCCAGGCTCTACGCGCCGCTCGAGTTCCCGGCCGTGGCCGACCACGAGGTCGTGGACGCCTCGATCGCCGCCGGCGAGGCGCTCGGCTACCCGTTCCACGTGGGCACGACACGGTCGGCCGACACCTTCTACGCGATGCACCCGCGGCCGGGGTCGTCGTTCAACGGCTACTGGCAGTCGTCGTGGCGCGACCACTTCGAAGACCTGAAACGGATGAACGTCGTCGCCGCCGAGATGGAGGCGAGCGTGATCCTCGTGCTCGCGCGCATCTGGGGTCTGCGCGCCGGAGGGATCGCCGTGGTGCTCGACAACGTGCTTCGTGTCTCGGGCGCGTCGGGCGAGTTCGACCCGCAGGACCAGTTCGAGCACGGCGGCGACGAGATCGAGCGGCTCGCCCGGATGGGCTCGGAGATCGTCCGGATCCTCGCCGAGCGGGACGCGGCGCGAGACACCGCGAGGTGAACCCGGCGTGAACCCGACGTGAACCCGCAGTACCACGTCAAGCTCGTGCCCGGCGACGTCGCGCCGTACGTGTTGCTGCCCGGCGATCCGGGCCGGGTCCCGGTCGTCGCGTCGTACTGGGACGAGGCCCGCGAGGTCGCGCGCAACCGCGAGTTCGTGACCTACACCGGCACGTACCGGGGCGTGCCGATCTCGTGCACCTCGACCGGGATCGGTGCGCCGTCCACGGCGATCGCGCTCGAGGAGCTCGCGCGGGTGGGCGCGACGACGTTCGTGCGGGTCGGGACGTGCGGGTCGCTTCAGGCGCGCGCCGCCATTGGCGACCTCGCGATCTTCGACTCGGCGGCTCGGTACGACGGCGCGTCCCGCCTGTACGCGCCCGTCGAGCTCCCCGCCGTCGCCGATCACGCCGTGGTGACCGCCACGATCGAGGCGGCCCGGAGCCTGGGCGTGACACACCACGTCGGGACGGCGTTCTCGACCGACGTCTTCTACACGCCGCAGGAGGGCGTCGCGTTCGGCGGCTACCACCAATCGTGGGCGCGTGAGGTCTACGAGGACGCCCGGCGTCAGGACACCCTCGCCGCCGAGATGGAGTCGAGTGTCCTCCTGGTCCTGTCCCGGCTCTGGGGGCTTCGCGGGGGCGCGATGGCGGTCGTGTCCGACGACGTGTTCGCGATGGTGGACGAGGCCGGGGCGTTCGACGCCGAGACCACCTTCGACGTCGGTGCGGCGCAGATGGAACGCCTCGCACGCGTAGGCAGCGAGACAGTCCGCGTGCTCGCCGAGCGCGACGCCGCGGGCCCGCCTGCCTAGCCGAGCGGCTCGCGACCCATCCGCACCCGATAGTCCTCGTTGAACGAGTAGAGGAACCGGTCCTGCCGCGGGTAGACGCCCGTCGTGAACGCGCGCGAGCCCACGCCGGTCTGCGCTCGCTCGCAGACGTCCCAGTCCTGCTTGGAGATGAGGTCCCAGAGCTCGACCACCGGCTGGGGCTTGAAGCGCTCGGGGTCGGCGATCACCTCGGGCGGGAACAGGTACTCCGAGACGACCGTGGTGTGGGAGGGACCCCTCGGGTAGCCGAGGTAGTACATGACGCAGTCGGGGTGCAGATTGAGCATCAGGTTCGGGAACTGGTACGAGCCGTAGTACCGGCCGAGATCCTCGGGCAGCAGTCCGGGGAGCGTCGGGAGCTCGGACCGCCCCTGGATCGTGAACGAGGTCGCGCCCTCGACCATCTCGTTCCCGCCGTCACGCATCTGGTCGTCCCAGACCTCCCCGAACCGGAACAACGGCACCACCTTGACGAGCTCGGGGTGGACGGTCGGACAGTGGAGGCACTCGTTGTAGTTCTCGACGATGATCTTCCAGTTGGCCTCGACCTCGTACACGAGGCGTACGCCGATCCGCAGATCCTGCATCGCGAACCTCTCGAACGCGGTCATGGACTCGGTGCCCTGCGTGAGGGCATCCAGCAGCGGACGCGGACGGTCGGCGAGGTTCACGAAGACGAAGCCCGCGTACTCGTCGACCCCGATCGGGTGCAACGGGTACGAGGACCGGTCGAACCACTCGTCCTCCTGCACGTTCGGCGTGCCGATCAGGCGTCCGTCGAGGTCGTACGTCCACGCGTGGTACGGACACGTGAACGCCTTGCGACGGTTGCCTCGGTCGTCGTCGTCCAGGAACTTCGTCCCGCGGTGCGAGCACACGTTGTAGAAACCGTTCAGGCGGCCCTCGGCGTTGCGAACGACGAACACCGACTCCCCCGCGACATCCCGAACGACGTAGTCGCCGGGACCCGCCACCTCCTCCGATCGCCCGAACGCGACCCAGTCCCCCCACCAGATCCGCTCGCGCTCCTCGTCCCAGACCTCGAAGCTCGTGTGGTCCCGGCCGGTCAGGGTGGGGCGAGGGCGCCAGTCGCGTTCGGCGGGCCGGAGCCAGAAGTCGGTGGTGGGCTCCATGGGCAGTTCCACGGTCCTTTCCAACGGCGGGTTGAACCGCCGTTCAACGCCCGTTGCCAGAGCATACCGCCGGACCGCGAGGAAGGGGAAGGCGGCTGGTGGATGCCCTACGCAGGAGCCAGGGGAGGCGGGGTCTCCCCGATCGACGGCCCGGAGAGCGCCACCTTCGTACTACGCTCTGTCCGTGGAGCGGGTCCCCGAGCAGCGCAACCTCGTCCTGATCCTCGCTCGGGCGTTCGCCGCGCAACTCGCGACGGCCGTGTTCCTGCTCGATCCCGAGGGCACGATCATCTATTACAACGAGGCTGGCGAACGGTTGACCGGGCGTCCGTTCATCGAAGGGGCCGGCGACACCATCGACGAGTGGATGATGCGGACCAAACCGCGCGACGCGGAGGGCGCGGAGCTACCGGTTCAAGATCTCCCGCTGGGCACGGCGATGCTGAAGCAGGAGCCCGCGCACGGCATCGTCATCTTCACGACGACCGACGGCGTGGATCGCATGATCGAAACCGCGACGTTCCCGCTGTTCGCCCACACGGAGGACTTCCTCGGAAGCTTCACGCTGTGCTGGCCCATCGAGGAAGACCGCCGGTGAAGGGGAGGATCTGGGGGAGCCGGGGGTCGATCGCTTCGCCGGGGCAGGACACGAAGCGGTACGGCGGGAACACGTCGTGCGTCGAGCTTCGCCCGCCGGGCTGCGACGTCGTGATCCTGGACGCCGGCACCGGGATCCGAGAGCTCGGCGTCCGGCTCGTGCAGGAAGGCGCCGAACGCATGTTCCTCCTGCTGACCCACCTGCACGTGGACCACCTCGAGGGTCTCGGGATGTTCGAACCGATCTGGCGCAAACAGACGGAGCTGCACATCTGGGGTCCCGCATCGCCGGTCGCCTCGCTCGAGCAGCGGATCGCGACGTACTTCTCCCCCCCGCTGTTCCCGGTCCACCTCTCGGAGGTACCGGCGACCATCGAGTACCACGACGCCTCCGAGTCCGAATGGCAGATCGACGGGGCCGGCTTCACCTCGAACGCGATCATCCATCCCGGGCCTACCGTGGGCTACCGCATCGAGTCGAAGGGGCGCGTCCTCGCCTACCTCACCGATCACGAGCCCGCCCTGGGGGCGAACCTCGCGAGCGACGCGCCCGACTGGATCTCGGGGTTCGCGCTGGCGCACCGGGCCGACGTCCTGATCCACGACTGCCAGTACACGCCGCAGGAGTACGACCACCGGCTGGGGTTCGGGCATTCGTCGACCGAGCACGTGGCGCGGTTCGCCGAGACGACCGAGGTCGACCGGGTGCTGCTGTTCCATCACGACCCGATGCATTCGGACGACCAGATCGACGCGATGCGCGACGACGTCGTCGCTCGCTGGGGCGTGGACGGCGATCGCTGCACGGCCGCCGCGGAGGGCGCGGAGATCCAGGTCTGACGCGGAGCCGCGGGCGCCGCGTCTCGATCTCGCGGCTTCGTCCATCGTCCCGTACCCTGTGCGGTCGCATGCATGGGTCGAGGATGATCGCGGTCGCCGTCGTCGGGCTCGTTGCGGCGGCCTGCACGGGCGGCGGCGAGGGACCACCCGAGGCCGGTTCCGCACGAACCGAGGCCGGGGTCCCGGCGACCCCCCAGCTGAGGATGCGGCTCGTCCGAGCGACCGGGAAGACCCAGGAGGGCACCCTGCGGCCCGCGGACATCGCCGAACCCGCCGAGGCCGTCCGGCGAGGTCTCGAGGACCTCTACGAGACGGCCTTCCTCGCACCGTCGTTCGACCTGCCGGCGCTGCTCTCCCACTTCTCGGGCGACGCACGCCGCGAGGCCGAGCGCGACCTCGGGAACCTCACGATCGGACCGGTCCGGGGCGAGCTGGACGAGGTGGTCCCTCGGCGCGCGACCGTCCGCCTCACGTTCCTCGGCGATGCCGACGGGCACCCGATCGCGGCGTTCGCCGATACCGAGTTCCGGGCCTCGGCGGTGTCCGGGAGCGCGCACGCGCCGGTCACCAACCACGGGGACTACGTGCTCCGGCGGTCCAACGGCGCCTGGCGCATCGTCTCCTACGACGTGCGGGGACGCACCCCAGGGGCCGAACAGATGCAGGCGCGGGTCGGGCGGGGGGCGTTCGCGCCCGGGCTGCCCTCGAACGGCCCCCTGTTCGTCCTGGTGATCGGCAGCGATGCCCGGCCCGGCCGGTCGGCCACGAACGCGCGCGCCGACTCGATCCACATCGTCGGCGTCAACCCGCGTCTCGGACGCGTCTCGATCCTGGGGATCCCGCGGGACTCGTGGGTGTCGATCCCCGGGTCGGGGACGAACAAGATCAACGCCGCGCTCGCGCTCGGCGGCCCCGAGCTGCTCGTGCGGACCGTGGAGCAGGTGTCGGGGATCCGCATCGACGCGTTCGTCCTGACCGGGTTCGTCGGGTTCGAGCGGCTGGTCGACGCCGTCGGCGGCATCGACGTCAAGATCCCGTACCCGATCGACGACTCGGCGGCGGGGGCGCACTTTCGAGCCGGCCCCGAGCACCTGAACCGGAGCGAGGCGCTCGCGTTCGCCCGCGCGCGCCACGACGTGCCCGCCGGAGACCTCAGCAGATCCTTCAACCAGGGGCGGCTGATCATCGCAGCGCTCGCCACGCTCCGCCGGCAGGTGGCGAACGGTCGGCAGGCCGCGCTCCTGCCGTGGATGCTGGCCGGGAGCCGCTCGCTCCAGACCGATCTCTCGTTGAGCCAGATCTTCGAGCTCCTGCTCGCCGCGCCGGCGTTCGAGCCGAGCCGAGCGAGGAACGAGGTCGCGAGCGGGAGCGGGACGACGATCGGCGGACTCAGCGTCGTCGTCCTCGGCGAACGCGCCCGAGCGCTCTTCCACGACCTGCGGGGCGACGCCGTGCTCGGCGACTGACCGGGCCGGGAGCCGGTTCGCAGGATCCTCTACGACGCCCTATCCTCCGAAGGTGATCGAGGCGTTCGCGTCGCCCGCCGCCCTGCGGGGCGGC
Organism: uncultured bacterium; assembly: GCA_967797495.1. Lineage (GTDB taxonomy): Bacteria > Actinomycetota > UBA4738 > UBA4738 > HRBIN12 > DASSJM01. The sequence goes on along the minus strand of CBRGMI010000003.1, from coordinate 11,224 downwards.
GACCACGCGCTGGCGCTCACCCGCACGGACGACGATCTCGCGTGGTTCGCCCGCGCGTTCGTGGAGCATGCGGAGCGCGCCGGCGCCCGAGCCCTCTATCTGTCCGCGGGTCCCGCGGACGAGGTGGTCCGACTCGGCCTGCCGCGGCCGCGGCACCCCGGGGGGCTGATCGTGGTGGACGCGGCGCCCGTCCTGGCCCCCGGCGACCTGTTCAGGCCGGAGATCTACGTGCGCGCGCTCGAGGCCGCCGTCGACGCGGCGCTGCGCGACGGGTTCGCCGGAGCACACCTGCTCGTCGAGGGCGGGTGGAGCCTGGCCGCGATCAGGGACGTCCAGTTCTGGTGGGAGCTCGAGGACATGGCCCACGAGCTCGGCGTGCTGCGACGAGGGGACACGGTCCTGGTGTGCCAGTTCGGGGAGGATCGTTTCCCGCCCCAGGCGCTGGAGCGCGCCGAACGCGCGCACCCGCTCTCGGTGGCGGCGAGCTCGAACGGCTTCACGGCGTCGGCGCCGATGCGCGTCGAACGGCGCGAGGGCGTGCTCCACGTTTCTGGAGAGCTCGATCGGGGAACGGCCGGCCTGCTGGCCACCGCGTGCCGCGGCAGCGTCGGCATCGTGACGATCGATCTCGCCGAGGCGACCTTCTTCGACGCCGGCGCCCATCGCGCCGTCACCAGGATCGCCAAGAGCTGCAAGCGCGTCCGGCTGCGCAACGCCCCGCCGATCGTCCAGCGCGTCGTGTTCGCCCTCGGGGGTGAGGCCGGACTCGAGATCGAGGTCGAGGACGACGCCGTCTCGATGAGGGTCGGGTAGGCGGAATAGCCGGCGCGACCGGCCGGTTCGAAGCAGGGACATGCCGGCGATCACCGTCCAGGACCCGACGACGCTCGACCGCGTCCCGCCCGTGCCCGCCGGGGCCCGATTCCGACGCGTCAGGGGCGTGAGCGCCGCCCCGAGCGGCCTGGAGGGCGAGGGCTTCCCGGTCCGGCGGGCGTTCGCCGGCGTCGATCTGGCCGACCTCGATCCGTTCGTCCACATGGACCAGATGGGCGAGGTCGAGTACGCGCCGGGCGAGCCGAAGGGCACGCCGTGGCACCCCCACCGCGGGTTCGAGACCGTCACCTACATCATCGACGGGGTCTTCGAGCACCAGGACTCGAACGGCGGCGGCGGGACGATCACCAACGGCGACACCCAATGGATGACGGCCGGCGCCGGCATCCTGCACATCGAACGGCCGCCGGAGCACCTGGTGGTCTCGGGCGGCCTGTTCCACGGGATCCAGCTCTGGGTCAACCTTCCGAAGGCCGAGAAGTGGGCGCCGCCTCGGTACCAGGACCTTCGCGCGACGGAGGTCTCGCTGCTCTCGTCGCCGGACGCGGGCGCGCTCGTGCGGGTGATCGCCGGCGAGGTGGCCGGTCACCCCGGTCCGGGCCAGACCTACACGCCGATGACGATGCTGCACGTCTCGCTCGCGCCGGGCGCCGCGCTCGAACTCCCCTGGCGCGAGGACTTCAATGCGCTCGCCTACGTGCTCGCCGGAGCGGGTTCCGCCGGCGTCGAGAGGGTCGGCGTCTCGACCGGACAGCTGGTGGCGTTCGGACCGGGCGAGGCGATCCGCCTGGATGCGTCGAAGGGTCAGGAGTCGCGCTCGCCGGAGCTCGAGGTGCTCCTGCTCGGCGGCCGCCCGATCAAGGAGCCGGTCGCCTGGTACGGCCCGTTCGTGATGAACACGAAGGCCGAGCTGCTGCAGGCGTTCGAGGACTACCAGGCGGGCAGGCTCGGCACGATCCCGGCCGCGCACCACACGCCCGACCACATCGTCGAGTCCGGCACCGACGAGTAGTCACCGTCCTCCGCCAGGGCGCCCTTCCAGCCCTCCGCTCGCGCCCCCGCGCCGTCGGCGCTAGCGTCCGCAGAGACCGGCGAGCGTGGGATGAGCCGGCGGGCGAAGGAGGGCGCGGTGTCGACATCCGTTCGGAGGGCCGTCGCGGTGATCTCGGGGCTCGTTCTGTTCGTGGCGGGGGCGGCAACGTCCGGCGCGTTGCGGCGGCACGCCTCGAGCGCGGAGCGCGCGCCGATCCAGCTCCCCGCACTCGATCGCGCCGTGTTCCTCAGCCACGTCAACGACCCGGCGAGGACGCCGCTGTTCCCGGGCGACCCGTCGTTCTCCATCCACACGGTGTTCACGGTTCCCGACGACGGCTTCTACCTCGAGCTGGTGCGCGAGGGCGCCCACACCGGGACGCACTACAGCGCGCCGTGCCATTTCCACGACGGGGCCCTGTGCATGGACGACCTCTCCCCCTCCGATCTGGTGCTCCCGGCGGTCGTGGTGGACGTCCGCGACGAGGTGTCGAACGACCCGGATCACGTCGTGCGCGTGGCGGAGCTGCGGGCGTGGGAGGACGAGTTCGGTCAGATGCCGGCGGGCGCGGCCGTCCTGCTGCTCACCGGATGCTCGGACTTCTGGGCGCGCGGCGATCGCGGCGGCGGGCCGAACTACTTCAACTGCGGGAGCGGGAGGCCCGGCGTCCACCAACCGGGGTTCTCTCGGAACGCGGTCCGGTGGCTGATCCGGACCGGCGTCCTGACGGAGACCGGCGCGCTCGGGACCGACACGTTCGGGCCCGACCCGTCGTCCGATGCCGCCTTCCTGCCGACGTGGCTCACCTTGCGCAAGCACCGCCTCACGATCGAGAACCTGACGAACCTGGACGCGCTGCCGCCGACGGGTGCGTGGGTCATCCTCGGGAGCCCGCGAAACGCGAACGGTTCGGGGGCGCCGGGAACGGTGTTCGGCCTGATCCCGAGCGGGTAGCCCGGGGTCCGGGTATCGCGGGTCCGGGGTCGCGGGTCGACTCAGAGGAGGCGGACGGCCCGGATCGACGGCAGGTCGGTGGCGGCGCGCGTCCAGCCTTCGCCCGCGTCTTGCGACACGAAGACCTCGCCGTCGCCCGTGCCGAACGCCACCTCGGATCCTCGCGCGTCAAGCCAGCCGGAGTCGATGTTGCGGTCGAACCACTCGGGCAGCCCCTCGGTGCAGCGCTCGAACGTGGCGCCCGGTTCGAGCCCGCCCCGGTAGACCGCGCCACGCCCTCCTCGGGGGCCGTTCGAGACCGAGACCAGGACCCGTTCGCCGGCGACCGCGACGGCTCGGGAGTAGGTGGCATGCAGGCCCTCGCGCTCGATCCGCCAGCTCGAACCTCCGTCGACGCTCACGGCGAGCCCGACGGCGCCCGCGGCGAGCACGACGTCGGGGTGGGTCGGGTGGGCGACGACCTGGTGGACGTCCGCGTCGATGTCGATCGTCGGAACCCAGCTCGCCCCCGCGTCGACCGAGCGGGGGATGCCGCCCACGTGGACGTTCGCGTGGAGCCGCCCGGCGAGGTCTTGGGCGATCGAACGGACGGCCGGCGGACCACCCCACGGCGTGTACCAGGTCTCCCGGCCCTCCACCGTTTCGAACGCCTCGACCGGCGCGAGGGTGCCGTCGCCGACGAGCCGGAGCAGATGGGCCTCCTCCGTGCCGGCGAGCACGCCATGCGACGTGTCGGCCAGGCAGACGATCTCAAGCTCGCTCCGAGCGACGTCCGTCCACGTCCCGTCGGATGCGCGCCGCACGAGCGCGTTGTGCCCGGCCACCGCCCACGCGGCGCCGTCACGGACGGCAAGCGCGGTGACCTCCCGGGCTTCGAAGCTCGCCTCGGGGCGCGGCTCCCCGCCGGCGAGGGCGAACAGCCCCTCGCGTGTGCCGATCAGCAGATCCGCCACGGGATCTACCCGCCGAACGCCGAGGCCGCGGCGCGAGCGATCTCGTCGCGCGGGACGTCCCGCACGTGTTGGGCCAGATCCCACCGGTGGCCGAAGGGATCGGTTAGCTGTCCCTGCCGGTCGCCCCAGAACTGATCCGTCAGCGGATGGAGCACCTCGGCGCCCGCGCCGAGGGCGCGCTCCCAGAGCGCCTCGACCTCATCCGTGAACAGATGGAGCACGACCGGCGTCCCGCCGATGCTCTGCGGTGAGACGACGCCGGCCTCGGGGAATTCGTCGGCAACCATCACCGCCGAGTCACCGAACCACAGCTCCACGTACATCAGCTTGCCACCGGGCAGTGGGAGTCGGTCGCGTTCCTCGGCGCCGAAGGCGGATGCGTACCACTCGGCGGCGCGAGCGGCATCCCGCACGACGATGTGCGGTGTGATGGTGTGCATCCCCTCGGGGATCGCCCTGATGTCCACGTCGGCCTCCTGTCGATCGGGCACCAACGAGGCTAGCGTCCCTACTGGTCAGGGTGCCGGCGTGTGCTACTCGGCGTCGCGGTGTCGATGGTCCGTCTCGCGGGCGATCCGCGCCGCGGCGCCGGCGATCTTCTGGACGATGGTGAAGCGGTCGCCCTCGGAGACGAGCTGGTCGACCTCGGGATTCTCGTGGTCGGTGGCGATCGCGAAGCGCGTCGGGTACCCGCGGACGGCCTCGTATTCGATGCGCGTCAGGGTGATGCGCGCTCGGCAGGCCGGGTCGCTGCACTCGCACACGAACAGCTCTTCGGTCTCGTGGTCCAGCGCGACCGCCCCGCGCGTCTCGGCGATCCACTCATTCCGGTCGCGCGAACGCGATTCGTTGCGGACCTCCTGATCCCGCCAGTCGTTCACGATCACCATCCCGCGATCAGGACGAGCCGAGGTCGAGGAGCTTGCGGATGCCGTTGTCGATTCGGAGCCTGCCGCCCCATCCGGCCACGCGCTGTTCGCACGCGCTCACGCCGAGCCACCCGGCACCGTCGATCGATTCGAGCGCATCCATATCGAGGGTCACGTTCCGCGGACTGGCACGGGTGACCGCCGCCAGCAGCGTGGGGACCGCATCGGCGTCGAGCCACCCTCCCAGCGTCAGGTGCAGGGCGCCGTTGGACTCCTCGATCAGCACCGAGAAGTCCTCGGAGGGAACCCGCATCGCGACTCCCTTCGTGGAGGAAGGATCCTCCGATGAAGGAGCGAGGCTCTGGGCTCCGATGTCGTGCCGCCCGGCGACGGCTCACGGCCGGGATCTGGGGCCGAGACCTTCACGGTACGCGCAACCGCGCCGAGAAGCAATGGGCACTAGGCACAGACGGGAGCCTGGCAGGCACGGCAGCGGCTGCGATAGGCTGACAAGGTAGGAGAGACTGCCATGGCCATGATGGACGAAGGAGGCCCCGAGCGGCTCCGGATCCTCGTCGCGGACGGGCAGGGGCACCGCCTCGTCGAGGTCCTGCGGAGCGTGACCGAACTCGGCCACGAGGTCGTGGGGCAGGCGCCGCTCGGCGAGGTCGCGGCGGCGAGCGCGTCCGTCCACCCCGACGCCGCGATCGTCATCGTCGGGGAGAGCACGGAGCGCGCCCTCGACCTCATCGGACGGATCGTCACCGAGGCCGAGTGTCCGGTGATCGCGATCCTCGACGTCGAGGACGAGGCCTTCATCCGCCGGGCCGCCAAGCGCGGGATCTTCGCGTACATCACGCTCGGCCGGGACGCGTCGGCGCTGCAGAGCTCGCTCGACGTCGTGCTGTCGCGGTTCGCCGAGTACCAGGGCCTGGAGGGCGCGTTCGCCCGCCGCGCGATCACCGAGCGGGCCAAAGGCATCCTGATGGAACGGCACTCGATCGACGAGAAGCGCGCGTTCGAGATGTTGCGTGACGAGGCCCGGCGCTCCAACCACAAGCTCATTGAGGTCGCCGAGGCGATCGCGATCAGCGTCAATCTCCTGCCTCGCTCGCAGGCCGACTAGCTCCGGCCATCCACTCCCGGCGCCGTACCCTGATAGCCGAGCAGGGAGGACGCACGCATGACCGAACCGAGCGATTGGAACGCCGGGATCATCGAGGAGTTCCGCGCGAACGGCGGCAGGGTCGGGGGGTACTTCGACGGCGCCACGCTGCTGATCCTCCACGCCAAGGGCATCAGGAGCGGCCTCCCGCGGGAGAAGCCGCTGGTCTACCTGCCCGACGGCGACCGGTTCGTGGTGTTCGGCACGATGGGCGGCGCACCGACCGATCCGAAGTGGGTGCGCAACGTACTCGCGGACCCCGAGCCCTCGGTGGAGCTCGGCGATCGCACGGTGCTCGTTCGGGCGGTCGAGATCACCGGCCCGGAGGCGGACGAGCTCTACGCGCGGCAGGTGGAGCGGCGACCCGGGTTCGCCGAGTACAAGAAGAAGACGTCCCGGTGGATCCCGGTCATCGCGCTCAAACCCACGACCTGACCCGTCCGGTCAAGCCGAGCGGTCATCGGGCCGAAGCATCCAATGTGAGCTCCCACGACGAGACCGCCCGGACGAAGCTCGGCGACGCGCTCGGCCGCCGGGAAGCGCGGCGCGGCGCACGCGTGAGTTATCGGGAGGCCCTCGTCGCGCGTCTGGTCATGAGCCTCGCCGACCTCCGGCTCAGGAGGCGAGCCCAGGAGCGTGCTCGCCGGCGGGCCTCCAGCTCCTTCTAGGCGCCGACCCGCCAGTCGATCGCGACCACCTGCACTGGCTCGTCGAGCCCCTTCAGCGAGACCTCGCGCTCGTCGCCGACGCCGAACGGGATCGCCCCGGACGAGACGGTCGACGCCGTCGCGAGGATCTCGCCTGCCTCGGCGATCGCGCCGACGCGCGCGGCCTCGTGGACGCCCAGGCCCGCGTAGTCGTCCGCGATCATCGTCGCCTCGGCCGAATGAAGCCCGATCCGCACCTGCGGCGCGAACCCGTGCTTGCGACGGTGGTCGACGAGCCGCCGCTGGATCGCGACCGCGCAGCTCGCCGCTGCCGCCGCGTCGCCGAACGACGCGAAGAACCCGTCGCCGGTGGTGTGGACGACCTCGCCGCGGTGCGCGCCGATCTGGGTTCGGATCGCTTCGTCGTGCCAGCGCAGGATCCCCTCCCACGCCTCGTCGCCCATCGTGCGGACCAGGTCGGTCGAGCCCACGATGTCCGTGAACATGAACGTGCGCACGACGCGCCGTCCGGCGTCGCCCGCGTCGCCTGCGCGGATCATCTCCTGGCACCTTTCGGCCTCCCGGACGGCGCCCAGGCGTTCGAACGCATCTTTGGCCGTCCGGAGCTCGAGGACGGCGGAGGCCTCGTCGCCACCCGCGCGGAGGGCGACCGCAAGCCAGCGGCGCGCCTGGGCGGCCTCGAACGGCGCATCGGACCCGGTCCACGCGCGGACGGCCTTGCGGAGCTCGGCGATCGCGGCCGCCGCGTCCTCCTCGTACGTGAGCGTCGCACCGAGCGCCTGGTGCGCGGCCGCCTGGAGCATCGGCGCCCCGATCGCCTCGGCGGTCGCGGCGAGCTCCTCCGCTGCCTCGCGGGCCTCGGCCACGTCGTAGGCGGCGAGGGCGATCTCGACCCGAGTGGGCAGCAGCCGCGCTCGGTCCAGCGGGTCCCCGACGTCGGCGAGCGCCGTGCCGATCGACGATCGAGCTGCGTCGATCTGCCCCCGCGCGAGGCGGAGCAACGCGATCCCTGGCTGTGCCTCGTTCCCGAGGCGGTGAGCCTGCTCGAACGCCTCCTCGGCGCCGTCGAGATCGCCCCGACGCAGACGCACCTCGCCGACCTCGTTCGCGCCGGCGCCCGCCTGCGGGAGTCGCCCGAACGCCTCGAGATCGGTCCGCGCCTTGCTGGCCTCGTCCTCGGCCTCCGCGTACGACCCGCGGAGCCGCATGATCTCGGCCCGCTGCACTCGGCAGACGCCGGGGAAGGCCGTGATCGCCTCGCGTTCGCACCACCTCGCGGCCGCCTCGGTCCACTCGGACGCCCGGCGGTAGTCGGCGACGCTCCGACAGACGCCGATCGTCAGGCAGTAGATGTTGCCGGCGATGTACGGCGTGAGCTCGCCGCCGACGGCGGCCAGCGTCGCCTCGTCCACGAGCGAGAGCCCCTGCTCGAGCTGCGTGTGCATCACCATGATCACGCCCTGCAGGGCCAGGCCGAACGCCAGGAGGTCCGCGTTGTCCAGCCGCGCGCCGATCTCATGCGCCGCGACCACGTGCCGCTCGACCTCCTCGATGTCGTCCCGCTCGAACGCCGAGCGAACCAGGCAGAGCTCGAGCCATCCGTGCTCGACCGACTCCGGTTCGTCCGCGAGCAGACGGGTCGCGCGTTGGAGCCACCCGTTCCACACCGCCGAGTCCAACCGATCGGCGTACTCCATCGCGAGCCGGAGGCCGACCCGGGCCGCGTCGCGTCGCTTGCCCTCGGCCGAGAAGGCGGCGTACGCGCGCTCGAACGCGTCGAGGCTCTCGTTCGGATGCGCGCTCCACCACGCGGCCTCGGCCAGGCGCTCGAGGTCCTCGCTCGACAGGTCGCCCCGGTCGAGCGAGGCGAAGCCCTCGAACGCCTGCTCCCACGCGTGCGCGTCGAGCGCCTGCCGGGCGCGCTCCAGGGTCGTGGTGTCCGTCACCGCAGGGGGTCCTCCGGACCGGATGATGGCACGCCGCCGAACCCAGCAGCGACCGTCCCCTACACTGCCGGCGTCGTTCTGGCGCGAAGGAGGCAGCCGGTGGGTGAGCGACCGCGTCGGCACGACGAGATCAGGGGTGCGACGGTCCTTCTGACCGGGTGGTCACGGGGCCGCGAGCGCGAGATCGCCGACGCGCTCGGCGCGATCTCGACGGAGCCGGTGGATCTGGACGACATCGAGCTGCCATTCGTCGCGCTCCCGAGGGTCACCCTCGAGAAGGCGGAGGCCGCACGGGGCCTCCTGATCGAGGCGGGCGGCTCGGTCGACCTGCGAGACGAATGGGTCACGCGCGACGAGCCTCGACCGATCGCCGCGCGACCGACGTGTCCGTTCTGCGGCTCGATCAAGACGCAGCCGTACACGCACGCCGGACCCGCGGCCCGCGCGTCGATGAAGTGCACCACGTGCGGTCAGCGGTTCCGCGTCTCGAGCCGCTGACGACGCCCTCAGTCCTCATCAGCGCGCCGGAGCCGCTTCGTCCGCGAACGACGCTTCTTGTCCGCCAGCCGGCGTTCGACGGCGCCGCGCCTCGGCTTGGTCGGGCGCCGTCGAGGCGGCGGCGAGGCGAGCGCGTCGGCGAGGATCGTCGCCATGCGTTCGAGCGCGGCCTCGCGGTTGCGGAGCTGCGAGCGGTGTTCGGACGCCCTCACGGTCAGGACGCCGTCGACGAGCCGGCGCGAGAGCCGTTCGAGCACCCGGGCGCGCTGGACCGGTCCGAGCGCGGTCGTCCGGGCGACGTCCAGACCGAGCTCGACGCGCGAGTCGGCGGTGTTGACCGACTGGCCGCCCGGCCCGGACGAACGGCTGAACCGCCACGCGAGCTCGCGCTCGGGGATCACGACGGAGCGGGTCACCCGCAACGGACCGGGCATCGGATCCTTCATACACTCCGCGCGTGAAGATCGGTGTGATCGTGCCGGCGGCGGCGAGCGACTCGGACGGCGGGAGGCCATCGTGGCAGGCGATCGCGTCGTTCGCGCGGGCCGCCGAGGCGCACGGCCTGGACTCGGTCTGGATGTTCGACCACTTCTTCCACAAGCCGTCGAGCGGACCCATCGACGGGCAGCTCGAGGCGTGGACGGTCGTGAGCGCCCTCGCCGCCGCGACCGATCGCGTCGAGATCGGCACGCTCGTCCTGTGCTCGAGCTTCCGGCACCCCTCGGCGGTAGCGAAGATGGCCGCCACGGCCGACGAGGTGAGCGGCGGTCGGCTGATCCTCGGCCTCGGGGCCGGGTGGCACGACGCGGAGTACGACGCCTTCGGGTTCCCGAAGGACCACCGCGTCGACCGGTTCGAGGAGGCGCTCGCGATCGTCGTCCCGCTGCTGCGCGGCCGGACGGTGACGTTCGACGGCGAGTACTTCACGACGCGCCACGCGGTGCTCGAACCCCCGCCGTCGCGCGACATCCCCGTCTTGGTGGCGGCGTTCGGCCCGCGGATGCTGCGGCTGACGGCTCGCCACGCGGACGCGTGGAACACGGCCTGGTTCGGCGAGCCGAACGATCGTCTGCGGGGACGGATGGACGCGCTCGACGCCGCGCTCGCGGCGGAGGGCCGGGACCCCGCGACGCTCGAACGCACCGTCGGCATCGAGATCAGAGACCCGTCGCTCGGACCGGCGGAGGAGGAAGGCGAGGATCGCGCGTTCGGCGGATCGGTCGACGAGCTCGCGGAGGCGATCGCCGCGTACGACGAGCTCGGCATCGGCCACCTGATCGCCGTCCTGCAGCCGATGACGGAGGCGTCGCTCGAGCGGCTGGCGCTAGCCCTCTCGCGACGCTGAGGTCGGCGCCGCGCGTTCGGCCGCGGTGCGGCGCCAGAGGAGTCCGAGACTCGTGAGGGTCCCGGTCAGGCCGAGCGCCGAGGCCACGAGGACGACGTTGGCGTAGCTCGAGTCGGCCTCGCCCGCCACCTGGGTCCCGATCGCGATCGCCACGACGCCGATCCCGGCCCCGACCACGAGCGCGAGGCCGGCCGCGATGCGCTCGCCGGGCGGGAGCACGATCCCGAGCGCACCCGTCGCGACGGCCCCGAACCCGACGAGGGCGAGCGCCAGCGTCATCTTCGTTTCGACGTCCATGCGACGATCGTCGTCGTTCGGGGTGGGGCGGGACAAGGCCTGCCACCGAAACGCAACGGAACCTCGACGGGTTCGTCGCCTCGGTGGGGGTGGTTCAGCCGCCGCAGGCGCAGGCGCCGCCACACGCGCACCCGCCCGTGGCGTGGGGGCTCGCGCCGCTGGAAGCGGGGCCGGCGATGAACGAGAACTGCCGACGGACGCGGTCGCTGCCGCACGACGGACAAGCAAGAGCGGTCTCCACCGAGGCGGTCATCGGGCGCCGGTGCTCGAACCGGTGCTCGCACGCCATGCAGAGGTAGTCGTACGCGGCCATCTCGTTCGCAGGATACCCCGAGGCGAGGACTCGCGGAGGCGGAGGTAACGGTTTTGCGAAGGTGTCGGCGGCCCGACGTAGGGTTCTGCCATGGAGGGGGCCGATCTCTCCGACGCGGCCGATCCTCATTTCGATATCGGAGGCGCCGCGAGCCGAGCCCGTTCGACCGTCCGGGCTGAGCTCTAGCCGGACCCGCGGGCCGCGCGTTTCTCCTCGTAGTGCGACGCCATCGCGTCGAGCATCGACAGGTAGTTCGTGATGCCGTCGCGGGCCTGCTCGGCCTCGTCGGACAGCCCCGTCACCTGGTCGATCTTCCAGTGCGTGAACAGGACCGGCAGCACGACCTCGT
>CBRGMI010000002.1:0-32890 GCA_967797495.1 uncultured bacterium | reverse complement strand
CAAGATCTCGGCGGACACGATCGTGCAGCAGGCGATGCCGGACGACTTCCGGGGGAGGGCATTCGCGCTGTTCGACATCGCGTACAACCTCGGGTTCATCGTGCCCGCGCTGATCCTGTCGTTCGTCTGGGTCGAGAACGACCCGTCGCAGGTGCGCTCGATCCTGGTGGTCTCGGGCGCCGTGTTCCTCGTGCTGACGGCGCTCGTGTGGCGCTGGTCGCGCTCGATCCGAGACGAGTTCGCCCCGCAGGACGACCTCGTCGAACAGGAGGTGTAGCCAACAGATGGAGATGGAGCGTCTCCCCACGCCCGATCCGGTGGCCGAGGCCGCCGAGTACCAGCGCTACCTCACCGGTCTCGTCGGCGGCGACGACCCGGCCGAGGTCCAGGCGGGATCCGCTGAGGCCTGGCGCGAGGTGATCAGGAGCGCCGGCGCCCGCGTCGGCGAACGCCCGGAGCCCGACGAGTGGTCCGTGCTCGAGTGTCTGGGCCACGTCACGGACTCCGAGCTCGTCGTCGCGAGCCGGTACCGCTGGATCGTCGCGCAGGACGAGCCGCCGCTCGTCGGCTACGACCAGGACCTGTGGGTCGACCGGCTCCACCACAACGAGGACGACCCGGAGGTGCTGCTCGAGACGTTCGAGGCCCTCAGGCGCGCGAACCTCTCGCTGTGGGCCCGCGCGACCGAGCAGGAGCGCGCGCGGGTCGGCATCCACACCGAGCGCGGACCCGAGAGCTTCGATCTGACGTTCAACCTCGCGGCCGGCCACGACCGGTTCCACCTAGACCAGGCCCGCCGGGCGCTCGCCGCGCTCGGCTGAGCTTGGGCGGAGGCCCTAACGCTCGGCGATCTCGCTCTCGAACTCGGGGAAGTAGCGCCCGATCGCGCTCACGTCGAAGGAGCGCAGGATCGACTCCTTCGGCTCGCGCTCGAGCAGGAACGCGAAGCAGTCGCGCACGAACGCCTCGGGCGATCGCCCCGCCCCGAGCCGCTCGAGGTCCGCCTCGGACACCGAAACGGCGTGCTCGGTGGTGGCGTCGCCCTCGCGCACGGCCACGTCGAACCGCATCGGGTCCCCGTCCGCGCTCCGCGTCACGGTGACGTCGGCCATCCCGGCGCATCGTACGACCCGGGCTTCGGTAGGTTTGGCTCGTGCCCGAGGTCCGCAACGACGACGCGACCCTGTTCTGCGAGGTGGAGGGCGAGGGCGAACCCGTCACCGTCTTCGCGCACGGGCTGACCAACAACCGCAACGAGCTCGCCGCCTTCACGCCGCTGGTGCCCGGGACCAAGGTGAGGTTCGACTTCCGAGGGCACGGCCGTTCGAGCTCGCCCGCGGACCCCAAGGCGTTCCGATTCGAGGACTTCGCGCGGGACCTGGACGCGGTCGCCGACGCGTTCGGCGCGACGGTCGCCGTGGGGACCTCGCTCGGCGCGGGCGCGATCGGGAACCTCGTGTGCCGCGAACCCGGCCGGTTCGAACGGATGGTCTGGCTGCTGCCGGCCGGACTGGACCTGCCGTTCGGGCTGGCGAACCGCTATCACCTGCTGGCCGAGGACCTGGAGGGTAAGACGCCGCAGGAGGCACTCGAGACCGTGCTGGATGATCCGTCCCGCGTGGCCGAGTACGTCGAGACGCCGTGGCGCCTGGAGCTCGACCGCGTGCTGTGGCAGCACGACGATCCCGACGGGCTCGCCCGCGCGATCCACGGCGTGGTCGAGGACTGGCCGATCCCGGACCGGGAGCTGCTGCGGGACGTCGCGACGCCGACGATCATCGTGACGATCGAGGGCGACGAGATCCACCCGGCGGAGCTCGGCCTGCTCCTGTCCGAGCTGCTGCCGAACGCCGAGCTGATCGCGCTCGGGAGCCAGGAGGAGCTGCTCCGGCGGATCCCCGAGCTCGTCGCGCGCGTCTCCGCCTTCATCGCGGGGAACGGATAGCGAGAACCGGCTCTCGGTGCTCATCGCGCCGATGAGAAGACCTTCGAGGGTCGAGGCGATTCAGCCCGCCGGGGTGGACAGGGGAGAACGACTCGAGGCGCCCGCCCTTGCGTGGGACGGGACCGAGACCGTGAACGTGCTGCCGCGACCCGGGGTGCTCGCGACGTCGACCCGCCCCCGGAGCTCCTCGACCAGCTCCTTCGCCAGGTGCAGACCGAGCCCGAGGCCACCGTGCGATCGGGTGGAGCTCTGGTCGATCTGATGGAAGCGCTCGAAGATCGCGGCCTGATCGGCCGGATCGATGCCGACGCCGCGGTCGGTGACCCAAAGACGGAACCCCGAGCGTTCGCTGTCGGCGCCGATCGTGACGGTCGAGCCGTCGGGCGAGTACTTCAGCGCGTTCTCGAGCAGGTACGTCATGACGTCGACGATACGGGCGCGGTCGGTCTCCACGTTCCCCTCGGGAACCACGACGACGACCCGGTCCGAGGCGCCGAGCTCCTCGGCGACCGCGCGGGCGGTCTCGGCGAGATCGACCGGCTCGATCTCGATCGGGCGATCGCCGTCCAGGCGAGCGGTCGCCAGGATGTTGACGACGAGGCGCTCCAGGCGCTTGGTCTGACGCTCGGCAGCGTCGAGGAGCTCGATGCGCGTCGCCTCATCGGCTCCGAGACCCGCCCCCTTGAGGGTCGCGAGCGAGCCGCGGATCGATGTGAGCGGCGTCCGGAGCTCGTGCGACGCGGCGCCCACGAAGTCGTCCTTCTTCTTGGCCAGGTCACGGAGCTCCGCCACGGTCTGCTGTTCGCGCTCCAGGAGCTCCGCCAGCCGTTCGTTCCGCCCCCTGAGCTCGGTCGAGACCCGCATGGCGATCGGCAGGATCGCCGCGTACAAGACGAGCAGGCCGACACCCAGCAGCGGAAGCATTCTGGCGACGAAGGCGTCGATGTCCTCCTGGATGACCGCGTAGTCCTGGTAGAGCTCCGCGACGGCGACGACCGGGCCCCCGGGCTCGATCCGCAACGGCACGTAGGCGAACAGCAGCTTGTCGGCCAGGCCGCGCTCGGCGACGTTCTCGGGGTCGTCGAGATCCGAGATGCCGATCTCGGGGTGACCGGCCACGACCTCGGCCAGTTCCGCCGCCTCGTCCGGGAAGCGCTTCCCGACGAGGTTGGGAGCGTCCGAGAACACGATCGTGCCGTCGAGCCGCCAGACCTTGACGCGGACGTCGCGGCCGTTGGCCAAGATGCGCTCGGCGACCAGCTCGCGAACGCGCGCCGCGTCGTCGCCGGTGATCGGACGGGACAGGTCGAGACGGGAGAGCGCGGGAGCAAGAACCGAGGTGGCGACGAAGGCCGCGTGAAAGGCCCCGGCCCGCTCCGCTCGCTCGCGCGCGTAGCGGATCATCAGGACCATCCCGACGGCCCCGACGAGCACGAACGCCGCCAAGCTCGCGACGGCGAACCGGACGACGATGTGCGGTTGTCTGGTCGGCGCGGGTTCGGGACTCGGGGACATCTCAGGTCCTGTATCGGAACGAACCCGACGGCGCCTGAGAGTCATCCCCCCGGCGAACGGGTGCAGGGAGGCCCGGCGGCCACGTCGGCTAGGCTGCCCGGCGTGACCGAGGAACTCTTCGCCACCGACGCCTACGTCCGGTCGTGCGATGCCGCCGTGGAGGAGGCCGGCGACGAGGGTGTGGTCCTGGACCGGACCGTCTTCTACGCCCGCAGCGGCGGGCAGCCGGGGGACACCGGAGTGCTGCGGTGGGGGGGCGGGGAGGTCCGCGTGCTCGACACCCTCAAGCGCGGCGGCCGGCTCCTGCACGAGGTCGACGGCGATCCACCCGCCCCGGGGGTCGACGTCACGGCCGAGATCGACTGGGATCGCCGCCACACGCTCATGCGCACGCACACCGCCCTGCACGCGCTGTCGGCGGTGGTGTTCCGCGACTACGACGCGAAGGTCACCGGCGGGAACATGGAACCGGGCGTCGCGCGGATGGACTTCGAGCTCGAGACGATCGACGCGGAGTTCGGTCGGGAGGTCGAGGAGAAGCTGAACGCGGAGCTCGCGGCCGACCGCCCGGTCCTCGTGAGCTTCCTCCCGCGCGCCCGTGCCCTCGCCGATCCCGACCTGATCCGGACGAAGGTGAACCTGATCCCCGAGTCGGTGGACCCGATCCGCGTGATCGAGATCGAGGGGCTCGACAAGCAGGCGGACGGTGGGACCCACGTGCGCTCGACGGCCGAGGTCGGGCACGTACGCGTCGCGAAGACCGAGAACAAGGGCAAGGCCTTCAAGCGGATGCGGATCGAGCTCGCCTGAGCGTGACCGATCCGCCCGCGCGTCACGACCTGCTCGGGGGAGCCTCGGCCGCCGTCTCGGCCGTTCTGTTCGGCACCATCATCATCTGGGGTCGATTCGTCCTCGAGCGAGGCGTCCCGGTCGAGACGATGCTGTCGATCCGGTTCGCGATCGGCGCGGTCGTGCTGTTGCTGGCGCTGCTCCTGACGCGTCGGCCGGTGATGGCGGCGCGCGGCGAGCGGCTCCGGCTGGTCCTACTTGCGGTGTTCGGCTACGCAATCGAGGCGAGCCTGTTCTTCACGGCCACCCAGCACGGGACGGTCGCCGCCGTGACGCTCCTGTTCTTCACCTACCCGGTCTTCGTGACGGTCTGGGCGTGGGCCCTGGGCGGCGATCTGCCGGCGCGGCTCACGCTGTTCGCCCTCGTGTGCGCGGTCGCCGGAGCGGCGATCGTCGTCGGCACGGGGACCGGCCTCGCGATCGACGGCGTCGGCGTGCTCCTCGCGTTCGTGACCGCGATGACGTACAGCGCCTACCTCACGGGCGTGGACCTGCTGGTCGATCGCACCAACGCGCTCACCAGCGCGATGTGGATCAGCGCGGGTGCGTCGATCGGGCTGTTCGTCTACGCGAACGTCGTCGGCCATTGGGACCTGCCCGCAGGCGCCGCCGAGTGGTGGCCGCTCGTCGGCATGGGCCTTTCGTCCGCCGGGGCCTTCTTCTTCCTGATGGAGGCGCTCGCGAGGATCGGCGCCGTCCGCACGTCCATCGTCTCGGCGATGGAGCCGCTCGCGGCCGCGGTCCTCGGGTTCGTGTTCCTGGACGAGTCGGTCACCTTCGGGGTGGCCGCGGGTGGGCTCCTGATCCTAGCCGGCGCCGTGACGGCGAGCCTCGCCCGCGCGCCCACCCCGCAGGAGCAACAGATCCCCTAGCGCAGCCGGGCGGCGCGCATCGCGAGGTAGCGCTGTTCGGGGACGCTGGCGGTCATCCTCGCCGCACGCTGGTAGGACTCCCGGGCCGCGCCGGGTTCGCCCGCGAGCTCGAGCAGGTGCCCCCGAACCGCCTCGAGCCGGTGCGTGTGGGTCATCCGGTCGTCGGCGTCCAGAGTGCCGAGCACCGCGAGACCCGCTCGAGGTCCGCCGACCATCGCGACGGCGACCGCTCGGTTGAGCGTCACGACGGGGCCGAGCGAGACCTGTTCGAGCACGTCGTACAGGGCGAGGATCTGCGGCCAGTCGGTCTCGTCGGCGCTCGGCGCCTCGTCGTGGATCGCCGCGATCGCCGCCTGGAGCTGATACGGCCCGATCGCCGCCCTCCCGAGGGTGTCTCCGATGATCCCGACGCCCTCCTCGATCTGCGTCCCGTCCCACAGGGCGCGGTCCTGTTCGGCCAGGGGAACCAGGGCGCCGTCCGGGGTGGTCCTCGCCCCGCGCCGGGCGTCGGTCAGCAGCATCAGCGCCAGCAAGCCGGCGACATCGCCTTGCTGGGGCAGGAGCCGTCGGAGCAGCCGCGTGAGCCGGATCGCTTCGGAGGTCAGGTCGGCCCGGTGCAGCGCGGGACCCGAGCTCGTCGTGTAGCCCTCGTTGAACAGGAGGTAGAGCACGTGCAGGACGACGCGGAGCCGATCCCCGCGCTCCGC
Organism: uncultured bacterium; assembly: GCA_967797495.1. Classification (GTDB taxonomy): domain Bacteria; phylum Actinomycetota; class UBA4738; order UBA4738; family HRBIN12; genus DASSJM01. The sequence goes on along the minus strand of CBRGMI010000002.1, from coordinate 27,002 downwards.
CTCGGGCGGAAGATCGAACCGGGCGCCGGCGTTCCTGATCGTCTGCTTCGCGCGGCTGATGCGCTGGGCCATCGTGGGCTCGGGGACCAGGAAGGCGTTCGCGATCTCGGCGGTGGTCAGGCCGCCGACCGCTCGAAGCGTCAGCGCGAGCTGCGACGGCACCGAGAGCGACGGGTGACAGCACAGGAACAGGAGGGTGAGCGTGTCGTCCCGCCCGGCGACCGGTCCCGGCTCGGGCACGTCGAGGACCGTGACCCGTTCCTCGCGCTGACGGCGGGCGCTCTCGCTGCGCCATCCGTCGATCAGCCTGCGGGAGGCCACCGTGAGGAGCCAGGCGCGAGGGTTCTCTGGGACACCCCCATCCGGCCATTGCTTCGCGGCGGCGAGCAGCGCCTCCTGCACCGCGTCCTCGCTCGCGTCGAACCGACCGTACCGGCGGACGAGCACGCCGAGGACCTGCGGCGCCAGCTCGCGCAGCAGGTCCTCGACGCCGGGCGCGTCGACCGACGACATCGGCGTCGTTACGCCGCCGCCTCCGCGGCGCGGCGGAGCCCCTGGATATCGATCTTGGTCATCTGCAGCATCGCCTGCATGGCCCTCGCGGCCCGCTCGGGGTCGGGGTCGCCGAGGAGCTCGCCGAGCGCGGTGGGGATGATCTGCCACGACAGGCCGTACCGGTCCTTCAGCCACCCGCAGGGTCCCTCCTCGCCATCGTCGGAGAGCGCCGACCAGAGGGCGTCGACCTCCTCCTGCGTCTCGCAGTTCACGTGGAACGACACCGCCTCGGTGAACGCGTGGTGCGGGCCACCGTTCAGTCCGGTGAAGTCCTGCCCCTCGAGCCGGAACGACACGGTCATCGCCGAGCCCGGCTTGCCCGGACCGGCCTCGCCGTAGCGCGAGACTCCCTGGATCTTCGAGTCGCCGGAGGAGCCCGGCCTCGCGTTGAACACGGACACGTAGAGCTCGGCGGCCTCCTCGGCCTGGTCGTCGAACCACAGGAACGGGGTGATCTTCGGCATCTCGGTCCTCCTCTTGTCATCGTGTGCGGTCGGCGGTGCTCGGACTCAGTACTCGGGCGGTGCGTCGGCGATCTGCCGTACCTCGATCGGGCCCTCGATGAACGCGACGATCCGCGAGGCGATCTCGAGCGCCCGCTCCTCGGGCACCTCGACGATCCAGTAGCCGGCCAGCGACTCCTTGGCCTCCGCGAAGGGTCCGTCGGTCACGACCGGGGCACCGCTCTCGAAGCGGACGGTCTTGGCCTGTGTCGGGTCGACGAGCCCCTGCCCGTCGACGTACTCGCCGGCGTCCCGGAGTTCGTGGTCGAGGTCCTCCATGAACCCGATCATCGACCTGATCCACTCGGTGGATCGGGTCTCGATCATCGTGGCCTGGTCCCCGAACATCATGATCAGATACTTCATGCCTAACTCCCTCCTCGGCGCCGGGTGGCGCGCTCACGAGTTGGTCGGAGCGGCCGGGCGGAACTCGACATCCGACCTGTGGAAACCCTAGGGGACCGGAGCCCCCGCGGGGCGGTCCCCTCCTCAAGGCCGAGCCCGAGACGGGCCGGCCCTAGGGCCCGAGCCCGATCGCGAGCGCGGTCAGGGCGACGTAGATCGCGAGCCCACCGGCCACCAGCATCACCCGGAGCGACCGCTGGATCGGCGAGCGCCCGAACGCGAAGTACGCGATCGGCCCGCCGAGCGGGATCACGAGCACGACCATCATCCACAGGACACGGGTCCGGTTCGGGACGGCCTCCTGGCGGACCAGGTCCCATAGCCCGATCGAGACCCACGCCGAGTACAGGATCAGCGGCAGCACGTACGCGTACAGACCGATGAGCACGCCCCACCAACTCGTGGCGAGCGAGATCCCGAGCACGGTGACCTCCTGGGAGACGTCGGGCGACGCCGACACGTCGAGCGTGCGGGCGTCGCGGATGCGGACGGGTTCGGGGACGGCGGTCTCGGCGATCGCCGGGTCGGGCGGGGCACGCTCGGCGCCCGGCATCTGATCCTGATCCGGTGGTGGTGGCTGCGAACGCCAGTCGCCCACGGCGACGTCACCGAGCGCCGCGTCGAGGTAGCGCTCGAGCGGACCGATCACGGCGCCTACCGAGCCGCCGGGGATCCGGGCCAACGGCGACCCGCAACCGGCCCGCCATTCGATCGCCGGCGGCAGGCTCGAGGAGAAGTCGTTGCCCGAGAAGCAGTCACCGCCTGCCGAAGGAGCGCCGAGCGCGAGATCGGCGGCACCCGAGTTCCGAACCAGGTTGTCGCGAACCTCGTTGTCCTGCGTGAGCCAGAGGGCCTCGTCGGGCGAGGGGAGGAGCGCGATGCCGAAGGCGTCGTGATCCTCGACGAGGTTCTGCGTGACGACGTTGTCGCGCCCGCCGTTCACGATGATCCCGATCCCGAGCGACGGGTACTCGAGGTCGAACGCGGGCGCGCTCGCGTTGTTGTTGTCGTGCACCCAGTTGCCGGCGATCAGGGCGTCGTGCTGCGGTGCGAGCCGTTCGGAGTCCAGGGTGTTCGGCACGATGCCCGCCAGGTTCTCGCGCCACTCGGAGTTGACGACGAACAGGTCGCCGCCGGCGTTCGTGCCCGAGTACCCCACGGCGTTGTTCTCGGCGAGCACGTCGGTGATCACCGCGTGGCACGGGAAGCACTGGCCGATGTAGAAGCCGGAGTCCGGGTGCCCGCTCGCGTACGAGTGGTCGAACTGCCCGTACCGGGAGTCGTACGCGAACAGCCCGTAGTCCCCGTCGTTGAACGCCGTCAGGTACGACCCGCGGTAGCCGAACACGCCGGACCACAGGAACCCGTTCGCCACGTAGTGGCGGGCGGTCATGTTCTCGATCGTGACGCCGTCCGCCTCGATGACCTGGATCCCGTTGTCGAGCGTGAACCCCCCCTCCAGGATCACCCGGTTGCGGTCGAGCCCACGGATCGTCAGGAACGGCGTCGTCACGACCACCGCCTCCTCGTAGACGCCGGGCGAGATCACGACGATGCCGCCGGGCTCGGCCGCGTCGACCGCGGCCTGGATCGTCGGCGCGTCCTGGGGGACACGGACCTCGTCCGCCGGGAGCGAGGGCGGCGTCTCGCGACCGGGTCCGACGTCGGACGCGGCACCCGGGATCGGAGCGTCGCCGACCAGGACCAGCCCGGTCATCCCGACGCCCGGCGCCCCGTGGATCGAGCAGAAGTACGGGAAGGCCCCGGTGGTGGGGAACGTCTCCTCGAACGCGTCGCCGGGTGCGAGATCGGACGAGGCGAACGCTCCGTCGTCGGCCGTGACGTCGTGCGTGCTCCGTCCCTCGTTCGTCCACTCGATCGTCTCACCCACCGCGACCCGGACGATCCGCGGGGCGAAGACGTTGTCCCGCACCTCGACGGCTCGGTGCCCCCCGTCGCTCGTGGCGCGGGCTGGCGTCGAGGGGAGGGCGAGCACGAACGTGGCGGCGAGCAGGGTGACGGCGCGCAGGCGTCGGCGCATCGCGGGCGAGGCTAGCACCGGTTTCGACGCCGGTCGTGGAGCGGTACGGTGATGGGGGTTCGGGGGGCTCGAGGAGCGAGCGCTGACGCGCGAGCGATAGCCCCCCGGGAAAGGGTCCGATGGCCACCGAACGCCTGACCGCACTCGACGCGTCGTTCCTGTACCTGGAGCGGCCGGCGATGCACATGCACGTCGCCGGGCTCTCCGTGCTCGACCCCTCGACGCGTCCGGACGGACGGCTACGGTTCGAGGACGTCGAGCAGGTGTTCGCCTCGCGCCTGCACCGCGCGCCGCGCCTACGGCAGAAGGTGAAGATGGTCCCGTTCGGGCTCGCGTTGCCGGTCTGGGTGGACGACGCCGCGTTCGACCTGGACTTCCACATCCGACGCGCGGCACTCCCGCACCCCGGCGGTCGGGTCGAGCTCGGCGAACAGGTCCAACGGATCCTCTCTCGACCGCTCGACCGGTCGAAGCCGCTGTGGGAGCTCTACGTGATCGAGGGGCTCGAGGGCGGGCACGTCGCGACCCTGATGAAGGTGCATCACGCGATGATCGACGGCCTGTCGGGCATGCACCTGACCGCGGCCCTGTTCGACCTGTCGCCGGAGCCGCCCGAGGAACCACCGCCGCCCGCCTGGGACCCAGAACCGGAGCCGTCCTCGCAGGACCTGCTCCGCGAGGCCACCGAGACCCTGTTCGCCCACCCGGTCCAGGCGCTGATGAACGGGATGGACGCGGTCCGCCGCTCGCCCGCCGTCGCGGCGCTCGACGTCGGCACCGTCCTGTCGGGGTTCCGCAGCATCCTGGACATGGGCGCGCGGCCCGCGTCGCCGCTCGACGTGCAGATCGGCCCCAACCGGCGGTTCGCCATCACCGATGCGCCGCTCCAGCGCTTCAAGGAGATCAAGGACACGTTGGGCGGGACGGTGAACGACGCGGTGCTCACCGTCGTGGGCGGCGCGCTGCATCGACTCTTGCGGGACCGGAAGGAGCCGACCCGGGGCCGCACGCTCCGCGTGATGGTGCCGGTCTCCGTGCAGGGAGGCCGCGACGCGTCGCTCGGCAACCGGGTGGCGCCGGCGTTCGTCGACCTGCCGGTCGGGGCGATGGGCCCGAAGCGCCGCCTGGCGATGGTGCGCGAGGGGACCGGCCACCTGAAGGACTCGATGATGGCGATGAGCGCCGACGCGATCATCGGCCTCGGCGCCTACGCGCCCGGCGGCCTGCTCGCCGCCGCCGCCCGCCTGGCGAGCCGGGGTCCGTGGTTTAACCTCGTCGTGTCGAACATCCCCGGACCGCCGCAACCGATGTACATGGCGGGCGCGCGGCTCGTCGCGCAGTACCCCTCGCTCCCGCTCGGCGAGAACTCGGCGCTGTCGATCGCGTGTACCTCGATCGGAGGGACGATGGCGTTCGGGCTGACCGGCGACTACGACGGCATGCCGGACGTGCAACGGCTCGCGTTCGCGCTCGAGGAATCGCTCGCCGAGGTCTCGAAGGCCGCCGGCCTCTAGCCCAGGCCTTCGACCCAGGGCTCGACGGCGGCGAGCCAGCGTTCGGGCGCCTCCATCTGCGGCACGTGGCCCACCTTCGGGATCAGCCGCATGTCCCAGTCCGGCCGGAGCTCGAGCGCCCCCATGGCGAACCCGAGCGGGACGAGCCGGTCCTCGCGCCCGTGGACGACGAGCACCGGGGGCTTCACCGACCCGATGATCCAGCGCACGACGTCCCGCCGGCGGCCGAGCGCCAGCAGCGACCGGGCGGCCTCGAGGAACGCCTGCCCGGCGTCGGGGTTCTGCTGGTGGCGGACGAGCTGCTCCACGTGGAGGCGGACGAGCTCGTCGGGGATCGTCGAGGGGTCGGCGGCGATGATGCGCAGACCCAGCTCGACCGCGCGCTCGGCCTCCAGGCGCGTGACGCGTTGCCGTGACGCCCACTCGCCGACCCGGGGGAGCTCGTACAGCGCGAACCCGACCAGCACGATCGGCGCCGGCAGCGACGAGCCGCGCCTCCAGGGGAAGACCGAGTTCGACAGGACGAGCGCATCGACCGCCGCGGGCTCGAGCGCGGCCTCGAGCATCGAGATCCCGCCGCCCATCGAGTTCCCGACGAGCACGACCGGTCCCCCGCCCGCGACCTCGTTCACGAACCTCGACACGGTTTCTCGGAGGTCGCTGACGCGGCTGCGGCGCCCGTTGCGCTCGGTCCGGCCGAACCCCGGCAGGTCCATCGCGAGCACCCGCCCGTGCCTCGCGAGACCCGGCGCCACCGCGAGCCACGAAAGCAGCGAGCCTCCGAGGCCGTGGACGAGCACGAACGTGCGCCCGGGCGGCCCGTTCCACTCGACGTAGTGCAGGGGACCGTCCAGGTCCGCGAACCGGCTCGGCGGCAGCTCGATCTGCATGGGCGTTCGGCGACCTCCGCCCGCCATTCTCTACACTCGGGGCATGGCGATCGTCCGACTGCGGCCCCCGCTCCGCGAGCTGGCCGAGGGACATCGCGAGGTGATCGTCCAGGGCGGCACCGTCGTCGATGTGCTGCGCGAGCTCGAACGGTCACACCCGAGGCTCGACGGCTGGATCCTCGACGACCGAGGGCAGGTCCGTCAGCACGTCGCCGTGTTCCTCGGGGGCGAACGGGTCGACGGCGACGCCCGCGTCGCGAGCGAGGAACGCCTCGATGTGATCGGAGCCGTCTCCGGCGGGGCAGCGACGGAGCTCCTGGTCGGGACGAAGAAGGGTCTGTTCGTGCTGCGCGGCGATCGCGAGGGCGAGATGGACGTCGTGGCCCGGGCGTTCCCGGGGAGCTCGGTCGAGTTCGCGAACCGCGACCCTCGGACGGGTCGGTACTTCGCGAGCGTCACCCACGGGCAGTTCGGGCCGCGGGTCTACCTGACGGACGACCCGACCGGGGCCTGGGAGCAGGCGGAGGGTCCCCGGTTCCCCGAGGAGACGGACACGACCCTGGTCCGCACGTGGGTGATCACGCCGGGTGAACGGGACGGCGTCCTGTACGCCGGGGTCGACCCCGCTGCGCTGTTCGAGAGCCGCGACGACGGGGTCACGTGGGAGCTCAACCGGCCGCTCTGGGATCAGCCGAGCCGGCCGGACTGGGGGCCCGGGGCCGGCGGCCTGTGCCTGCACTCCATCTGTCCGTGGCCGGGCGAGCCCGATCGCCTCGCCGTCGGCATCTCCTCGGTCGGCGTGTGGGTCACCGAGGACGGGGGAGCGTCGTGGGAGATCGGCAACGCGGGCATCGTCCCGCGGTACCTGCCGGAGGAGGCGCGCTCCACCGAGCCGCTCGCCCGCTGCGTCCACAACATGCACCGGTCGCCGCTCCGACCCGAACGCCTCTTCATGCAGTTCCACGGCGGCGTCTACCGCTCCGATGACGCCGCGCGCTCGTGGACCAGCATCGCCGGCGGTCTGCCGAGCGATTTCGGGTTCCCGATGGTCATCGATCCGAACGACCCCGAGGCCGCCTACGTGATCCCGCTGAACTCGGACATCGACCGGGTCTCGGCGCAGGGGCGGCTCCGGGTGTTCGAGACGCGCGACGCCGGCGCGACGTGGACCGGTCGGACCGAGGGGCTCCCGCAGAACGACGCGTACCTCACGATCCTTCGTCAGGCGTTCGCCCGCGACGACGGAACCCCGCTGGGCCTATGGTTCGGCGCGACGTCGGGGGACGTGTTCGGTTCCTCGGATGCCGGTGGGACCTGGCGGGTCGTGGCGCGGGATCTGGCGCCCGTCCTGTCGGTCCGCGCCGCCTGACGGGGGCCAAGGGCAGCCCGGGGACCCGGCTCTTGCCGAAGGAAAGCTCAGTCGTCCTCGTCTTCTTCTTCGTCCTCTTCTTCGTCCTCTGCTTCGTTCCCTGCTTCGTCCTCTGGCCCGTCCACCGCGTAGCTCGCTCCGTCGCTCGAGGCCCCGGTGTGGGAGTCCTCCCTCTCCCTTGGCTCCGCGGCCGAGATCCCGACCGGGGCGCCCATCCCGAGGGGGGGCTCCCAGTCCCACTCGCCAGGGAGCTCGCCCTGGCTCCGCTCGAGGAGCAGGTCCAGGTCGTCCATCAGTGTGTCGCGATCCATGCCGCCTCCTCTCGCCCGAAACTCGCTCATCGAACCCGAGCCGGGTGGCCGGGGCGCATCCCGGCCGGGACCGCCATGTGAATGTCTGGTGGCGTTCCGCTTCCCCGACGCTTGGACAGGCACGGATCGGGAATACTCGGTATCAGCACGAGGTCTACACGTGTGTCGGCTTTACAGGGCTCTGGGGCGGGGCTAGCATGGGTCCCCGGTGGCCCGGGGAGGCCGGTCTCCGTATGCCCGGGGCCCTATCGACTGAGAACGGTCCCGAAGACCTCTAGGGGCGAAGCACGCTCCGTACGGAGGCTTCGAGGAGGAGAGTGAGTTCATGCCAGAACCTGCACGTCCGCTCGGCACGGATGACGCCGACGACCTCCGGCTGTACCTGGAGGCGGCGGCGCGCGAGCCACTCCTCACCAAGGAGGAGGAGGTCGAGCTCGCCATCCTGATCGAGCATGGCAAGGAGGGGGAGGAGCGCCTGCGCGCCGGCCGGCTGCGGTCCGAGCGTTCGATCATGAAGGCTCGCCAGGAGGTCCGGAAGGCAGAGGCCGCCCGGCAGCGCTTCATCATGGCCAACCTGCGGCTGGTCGTCTCGGTCGCCCGGAAGTACCAGGGCCAGGGGCTGCCGCTGCTCGACCTGATCCAGGAGGGCAACATCGGGCTCATGCGCGCGGTCGAGTTGTTCGACTGGCGCCGCGGCTTCAAGTTCTCCACGTACGCGACGTGGTGGATCCGTCAGGGGATCACGAGGGCGATCGCCGATCGCTCGCGTTCGATCCGGCTGCCGGTGCACATCCACGACCGGCTGCGCAAGCTGAACCGCACGCGGTTCCAGTTCGCCCAGACGATGGGCCGTGAGCCCAGCCGCGACGAGCTCGCGAAGGCGCTCGACACGACGGTCGACGAGATCGACGACCTGACCGAGATGGGCCGCCGCGAGCCGCTGTCGCTGCAGTCGCCCGTGGGCGAGGACACCGAGCTGGGCGACCTGATCGAGGAGGTCGACTCGGACGCCGCGTTCAACGAGGTCGAGGACGCCCTGCTCCGCGAGGAGATCGGGACGGCCGTCGATCGCGTGCTCGACGAGCGCGAGCGGCACGTCGTGGCGCTCCGGTACGGCCTGGAAAACGGGCAGCCGCTGTCGCTGCGGGAGACGGGCAAGGTGCTCGGTCTCTCGGGCGAACGCGTTCGACTGATCGAGCGCGAGGCGCTGCGAAAGCTCCGAGATTCGAACCTGATCTCCGCCGTCGCGGCGATGTGACGCCGACGACTCGGACGAGGGGCGCCGGGTGGGCCGGCCCGCACGGCGGGCCGGCCCTCCCGCTTTTGGGCTGATGGCGGACGTCCTTTCCCGAACCGTGACCGTCGAGGCCGACGGGCTGAGCCTGCCCGGCGACCTCGCGATCCCCGAACCGGCGATCGGCGTGGTGGTGTTCGCGCACGGAAGCGGCTCGAGCCGGCGATCGCCTCGCAACGTGCGCGTCGCGGAGCGTCTGCAGGCCGAGGGTCTCGGGACCCTGTTACTCGACCTCCTGACCGACGACGAGGCGGGGGATCGCGACAAGGTCTTCGACATCGGGCTGCTCTCGCGGCGGCTCGAGGGGGCGGTCGGCTGGCTGCGGGGTGATCCCGACGTCGGCCAACTGCCGACGGCCTTGTTCGGGGCGAGCACCGGGGCGGCGGCCGCGCTCGTGGCGGCCGCTCATCTGGGGCCCGACGTCGCGACCGTCGTCTCGCGCGGCGGACGGCCCGATCTCGCGGGGGACGCGCTCGAGGCCGTGACGGCGCCGACGTTGCTGATCGTCGGGGGCGCCGACCTCCGGGTGCTCGAGCTCAACCGGCAGGCGCAAGGTCGCCTGCGATCCGAGACACGGCTCGAGATCGTCGCCGGGGCCACTCACCTGTTCGAGGAGCCGGGGGCGCTCGAGCGCGTGGCCGAGCTCGCGGCCTCGTGGTTCGCCGATCACGTCGGCTGATGCCCTACGCCTCGGCGAGCTCCTTCGCCCGCTCCGCCTGCGCGGCGAGTGCGTCGATGATGACGTCCGTGAACGTCTGCACGTCCGCCGCCGAATCAGGGTCGCCGTTCGGCGGGATCGGGTGGCCGTAGGAGATGGCGACGACCGGTCGCCACGGACGCCGGAAGTGCAGGCCCGATCTCGGCCACCGGGCCTGCGTCCCCCAGATGCCGACGGGGACCACGGGTGCCTCGGTCGCCAGGGCGATCCGAGCCGCTCCCTTGCGACCCCGCATCAGCCCGGCCCCCGGTTCCGGGTTGACCGTTCCCTCCGGGAAGATGCCGGCCAGCGCCCCGCCACGGATCGTGTCGATCGCGACATCGAGCGCGCCCTGATCGCGCTGACCGCGACGGAGCGGGATCTGGCGGTACAGACGCAGGGCCCACCCGCACCAGGGCTTGCGGAAGAACTCCGCGGCGACCAGGAACCGGGTCATGCGCCGGCTGCGCGAGCTCGTGGTCAGGGCCAGCACGACGCCGTCGAGCGCCGAGACGTGGTTGCCGGCGACGATCGCGGGGCCCCGGGACGGGACCCGGTCGGCACCCTCGATGCGGAGTCGGAACAGGACGCGGCACGAGAAGCCCACGACGGCGATGCCGAACCGCCACCATCCGTTCAGGTCGCCGCGTCGAGCCATCCGCGGATGCTACTTGCGCGAGGACCCGGCCCTGCGGAGCCGGGTCCTCGCGTGATGGATCGGGTTTAGAAGGAGAAGCCGGGCGGCAGCGGGTCGCAGAGCATGCGGAGCCGACCTCGGAGTGATCCGCGCTGCTCTTCGTACCGAGCGGAGCCTGCCACGTTCTCCATCTGGTGTGGATCACGGACCAGGTCGTACAGCTCCTCCTCGCCCGTCGAATACCGGACGAGCACGAACCGGTCGGTGTGGATCGCGCAGAAGGTCGGAGCGCCGAACGAACCCTTCGCCATGTGCTCGACGAGGAAGGCGTCGCGCCAGGGGGAGCTCGACGAGCGCAAGCGGGGAAGGAGGCTGCGACCCTCGGCTCCCGGTGCTCCCACCCCGGCCAGCTCCGCGAAGGTGGGGGCCAGATCGATGTTGACGACGAGGTTCCTGTCGACGCGAGGGGTCTCGATCATCGCGTCGTACCGCACGACGAAGGGGACGCCGATCGCCTCTTCGTACACCTGGCTCTTTCCGCGGAGGCGGTGCTCGCCCCAGAACATGCCGTTGTCCGAGGTGAACACGAGCATCGTGTTCTCGAGGCGGCCCGTGTCCTCGAGCGCGTCGACCACAGCAGCCACTGACCGATCGACGGACTGCAGGCTCCGGATCTGGTCGAGCCGGAATTCGTCGATGTCCCTGCGGGTCTGCACATCGATCCTCGCCAGCCTACGGACGTTCGCCGGCTTGTCCGAGGTGTCGCGTTCGTCGAAGCTGATGGACTGGCGAGGGGACTCCGAGATGAACGCGTCTCGGTCGCGCCTCTCGGGGATCGCCGGTTCGTGCGGCGCGTGCGGAGCGAAGTACATGAAGAGCGGTTGCGACTCCTCGGTGCCCCGGATGAACGACACGGCTCGGTCGCGCAGGACCGTCGTCCCGTAGTCGGCGGGATCCTGACCGAACTGCATCGGGTCACCGTCGGCAACTGCCGCGTAGTCGAAGTAGGCGCCGTTCCTGAAGGTGGCGAACCACCGATCCCACCCGGGCGGCACATACGTCGTCACGCCGTACCCGTTGAGATACTTGCCGAACAGCGAGGTCCGATATCCCGCCGCCTGGAGCCAGGTCGCGATCGTCGAACCGTCGCGGAATGCGGGGAACCCTCCGTGCATGTCGGGGTCGTTCGTGTACACGCCGGTGGTGTGTGAGTACGAGCCGGTCAGGATGCTGGCGCGACTCGGGCAGCAGAGCGGGTTGACCACGTAGCCGTTGCTGAACCGGATCCCCTGGTCGACCAGCAGGCGCTGAACGTTCGGCATGTACCGCAGCGTGTCGGCTCGCTGGTCGTCGGTGAGGATGAGCACGATGTTCGGCAGGCTCGTGCGCGATCCCTGAGGGATCGGGACCTCACCTTCGGCGAGCGGGACGATGGGGAAGGCCGTCGCGAACGTTACGAGCGCGACCAACCACGCCCGGCTGCTGAGGAACTTGCTGAACATCGGTTCCACCTCCCTCGGTGAGCGTTGGCTTCACGCGGCCGACGCTAGGGAGGGCGGGTTGCCGAGAAACCCGAGGGATCACGCGTGTTTGCGACGCATGCCGCGCCGATCGACAGGTGGCGCTCTGCGGAGAGGTGACCTATGTCACGCGGAGTTCGGGATCAGACGTCGAGATCGAACGCCGCCAGCTCGGTGCGCGATCGGATCTCGAGCTTCGTGTAGACGTGTGACAGGTGACCCTCGACGGTTCGAACACCGATCGACAGCGTCCGCGCGATCTCACGGTTCGTGAGCCCGGCGGCGGCCAGACGCGCCACCTGGGCCTCGCTCTCGGTCAGCTCGCCCACCGATGCACGCCGGCCACCGATCCGCGCGATCTCGTCGCGAACGCGGTTCGCCCACAGAGGCGTGTCGGTGGTGGTGAATGCCTCGAGCGCACGCTCGAGGACCTCGCGAGCGGGGCGCTTCTGCCGGTCACGACGTCGGGACATCCCGAGCGCGAGGAGGGAGCGGCCGAGTTCGGTCGCGACCCCGAGGCGTTCGTGGATCTCGACGGCGCGCTCCAGCTCTCGGAGGGATGCGGGGATGTCGCCCTCCGCCGCGCTCGCGAGTCCACTGCATCGCGCCGCCTGACCTCTGATCAGGGCTCGATCGAGCCGATCGCTCGCCTCCTCGAGCGCGGCGATCCGGCGGGACGCGGTCGAAAGCTCGCCGACCCCGATCAGCGCCTCGGCCTCGTCCGCCAGGAACGGGAACGCGGACGGGTCGGCGATGCCGGTCTCGGCGAGGAGGCCCCCCGCCCTCCCGAGCACGCGAAGCGCGTCGGCATAGCGAGCGAGTGAGAGCTCGAGGAACCCGAGCGCCGCGAGGTTCCAGATCATCGCGGGTCGGTCCACCGTGGCGCTCGTCAGCCCCTGCTCGGCGAACCGACGTGCGTCGTCGATCCGTCCGCTCCCTGCTGCCGCGGAGGCCATGAGGCCGAGCTGGAGGCCGTGGCTTGTGTCCAGATCGAGGGCGAGCTCGTAGGCCTCGTGCGCGAGGGTCGCCGCCCGATCCCACGATCCGGCCCGGATTCGGAGCTCCGCAAGTCGCGTCGTCACGAGCAGGCGCCCGGGCTCGTCGCCACGGTCGCGCGCCTGGCGGCGGAGCCGCTCCAGCCGCCGCTCGGAGCGGTCGAGCTGCCCCGCGAACGCTTCTGCCAGTGCCGCGACCAGCTCCGGCGATCCAGACAGGGGACCGTCGAGGGCGACGTGCCCGTCGAGGACCTGCGAGAGGTCGGAGGAGGACCTCCCGAGGAGCAGGTCCACCTCGGCCGCCGCGGTCGCGATCGCCGCCGTGAGCTCCGCGTCGCCCGTGGGACCCGCCCGTTCGAGGGCGGCCGCGGCGTCTCGTTCGGCGGCCACGACCTCCCCCGAGCGGATGCCGACCATCGCGAGCTCGCGATGGATCTCGGCGCTCGCACGGTCGTCCTCGCCGGCGCGCGCGAGCGCCTCGGCGAGCGTCGCCCTCGCCTCCGCGAGCGCGCCGCGCGCGAACTCGCTGGCACCGATCCGTCGGAGCGGTTCTGCCTGAGCGACCCCCGGCTCCGAGAGGCGGAGGGCTTCCCGAGCGCGTTCGCGCGCGCCGTCCCCGTCACCCGCGGACATCCGGTCTTGGGAGGACACGAGCAGGCGCCGGCGCAGGGAGGCCGTATCGTCGCTCGGCGTGAGCCGGATCGCGTGCTCGACGAGATCGGCGGCGACCTCGGGGGCGCCTCGGCCGCGGGCCGACGACGAGGCCGCCTCGACCTCGGCGGCGATCTTCCCGTCGGATCCGTCGGCCGCCAGCGCGAGATGCCGCGCTCGCTCCTCGGGGTCCGTCGTGATCTCGGCGAGCCGCGCGTGCACGTCGTGACGGCGTCGACGGGACGTGTCCGCGTAGATGGAAGAGCGGTACAGGGGATGGATGAACCGCACGTCGGCGCCGAGGACCTCGACCAGACCCGCATCGATCGCTCCCTGGAGCCCGGGGTTCAGCGTGGTGGCCGGGATCGCGCGTCCCAGCAGCTCCGTCGTCGGGCGGGAGATCGAGGCCGCGAACAGGAGGACTTCCCGCGTCGTCGAGGACACCCTGTCGACGCGCGCTCGAACGAGGTCCTCGTGCAGGCCCTTGGGGATCGGGAGACGTTGCCCGGTCACGCCCTCGTCGCCGCGATCACGCGCTCGAGCGATCTCCAGGGCGTAGAAGGGGTTGCCTCCGCACAGCTCGGCCAGGCGCTCGACGTCGGGTTTGGACAGCGTCACACCCGTTCGCTCTCGCACGATGACGCCGATCTCGTGGGCGCCGAGCGCTCCTACGTGGAGCGTTCGGAACCGCTCGCCATCCATCGTGTCGGCGAGGCCCAGCGGGGTCGGCTCGCCGGTCGGCGGACGGCACGCGAGGACGCCGATCGGCTGGGCCGGGAGGCGTCGCAGCGCGAACGCGAGCACACGCTCGGTCGCGGGGTCGAGCCACTGCACGTCGTCGATCGCGATGATTGCGGGCGCCTTCGCGGTGGCCGCACGAACGACCCCGAGCGTCGCGACGGCCGCTGCGAGTGGATCGGGTGTATCCGCGCCCCGATGGCGGCGGAGCAACGCAACCTCGAGCGCCTCGCGCTGCGGTTCCGGCAAGGTCTCGAACAGCGGCTCCGTGTCGGCCGAGAACAGGTCGCCGAGCGCGACGAAGGACAACTGCGCATCGGGTCCCGCGGGCCTGCAGCTCATGACCCGATAGCCCCGCCCGCGGGCATCCTCCACGGCACGTGCCCACAAGACGGTTTTCCCGATGCCGGGCTCACCATCGAGCACGAGGGCAGTCGGCCCGTCCGGAACGTCGTCGAGGAAAGAGGCGATCGAGGCGATCTCGGCCATTCTCCCAACGATCACATCGATGCTCCGATGGTCGGGTGCCCATCGTGGGACCCCGGTCCGAGTCGGTCAAACGGAGGGACGTCGACCCTTCGTCGCCTCCCGGCACCCGGTCTGTTCGCCGTTGGGAGGGAGTGCTACAACCTGGCGGTGGACCCTCGGATCGGCACGATGTTCGCGGGCCATCGGATCGAGGAGGTCATCGGTCGAGGTGGCGCTAGCGTCGTGTATCTGGCCGAGCACCTGCGCCTGGGCCGTCGGGTCGCCCTGAAGATCCTGGCTCCGCACCTGGCCGAGGACGAGATGTTCCGTGAGCGATTCATCCGCGAATCGCGGATCGCCGCAGGGCTCGATCATCCCAACGTCGTGACGATCTACGACGCCGGCGAGGTGGAGGACGGCCTCTATATCTCGATGCGGTACGTCGAGGGGAGCGATCTCGGCAAGATCCTGCAGACCGAGGGTGCCCTCGAGCCGTCGCGGACGATCCTGATCCTCTCGCAGGTCGCCAGCGGGCTCGATGCCGCGCACGTGCAAGGCCTCGTCCATCGGGACGTGAAGCCGGGCAACGTGCTTGTGGAAGGCCCCGGAAGCGTGCTCGAGCGTGCGTACCTCTCGGATTTCGGCATCTCCAAGCGCACCACGACGGGCTCCGGGTTGACGCGGACGGGACAGTTCGTGGGCACGGTCGATTACGTGGCGCCAGAGCAGATCACCGGCGAGCCGATCGACGGGCGAACCGACGTCTACTCGCTTGGCTGCGTGTTGTACCAGTGCCTCTCCGGGCGCGTCCCTTTCCGTGCGGACACCGAGGTCGCCACGATCTACCGGCAGTTGAACGACGCGCCTCCCGCGCTCGAGGACTTCGCGGACGCGGAGAGCCTGAACCGCGTGATCGCCAAGGCGTTGTCGAAGTCGAAGGAGGACCGGTACCACTCGTGCGGCGGGCTGATCGAAGCCATCAGGGGTCCCCTCGTCGGAGCCGCCCAGACGCCGACGGCGGTGGGGCCGCGCATCGAGCGTGACGTTCCGACCCCGGCTTCCGAACCCGTCACGGACGTGCTGGTCAAGCCGACGGACCACGACGGGCACCCTCGGAGCCGCGTCGCCTGGCTCGCCGCCGCCGGTGTCATCCTTTCCGCGGGGATCGTCGGGGCGCTACTGCTCGCGGGTCGCGGCGATGGTGGCGGCGGCACCGATCTCGGTCCCGGCCCCGGCGGACGTACGAACGGCCAAACGACGACCACGACCCCTCCCGCGACGGCGCCGGCCGACAACCTGAGACTCAACTGGAACCTGATCAAGGCGCCGGACCTCCCCGGCGATCAGGTGATGTACGACGTGGCACCGACCCGCGAGGGCCTCGTGGCGGTCGGCCACGACGACGGTGCCTCCTCCTTCGACCACGACGCCGCCGTGTGGTCCTCGTCCGACACGGAGCGGTGGGACCAATCCGATTCGGCGCCGCTCGGCGGTCCGGGCGATCAGCGCGCCATGGCCGTGACCGAGTTCTCGGGCGACGATCCCGAAGGCGACGTCCTTGTCGTCGGGGGCTGGGACGACCTGGTCCCGGCCATCTGGTGGTCGACCAACGGCGGGGCGACGCTGACACCCTCGAGCTCGCCGGATCTCGTGGCGAGCGGGGGGGCGATCCGCGATTTCGCGGCGTTCGGTTCGACGCTCATCGCCGCCGGAGCGACGGGTCCTCAGGACACGCAGGACGCTGCCGTGTGGAGGTCGACCGACGGTCGGAACTGGACGATGGTGGACGACGCTGATCTTGCGGCTCCGGGAGATCAACAGATCTGGTCGGTGCACAACGCCGGTGGCCGACTCGTGAGTGTCGGGTACACGACCGAGGGCGGATCGTACGACGCGGCGGTCTGGACCTCGAGAGACGGTCTCGATTGGGCGCGCGTCGACCCCGCGACCTTCGCCGAGACCGGGGTGCAGCTGATGAAGGCCGTCGCCGGCGGCACGGAGGGGATGCCGCTGGTCGCCGTCGGTTGCCAGGACGACATCTCCAAGTGCGACCTCGGCGGGGACTCCGATGCCGCGGTGTGGATCTCGGCGGACGGCGAGATATGGGAGAAGGTCGGGCTCGAGAAGGAGGGCGTGGTCGGTGTCGGTATCCAGACGATGTTCGGTCTCACCCTGCAGGGCGACACCTTCATCGCCTCGGGCACCGCCTCGGCGAAGACCGGGGATCTGGATGCCGCCGTGTGGACATCGACCGACGGCCGGACGTGGAACCCGCGGCTGCACCCCAAATTCCTCATCGACGATCTCGGGGGGCCTCCGGACGACCAGGCGATCAGGGCATTGACGCCCTTCCACCGCCGGAGTCTGTCGTTCGTCGCCGTCGGCGTCACCGAGGATGCCAGCGACCAGGACAGCGCGGTCTGGGGCGGGACGTGATGCCGGTGGGCTCGAACCTATACTCCGCGCGATGACGGACGTCCGCGAACTCCGAGAGCTCGCCGAGAAGCGCTACGACGACTTCGTCGACGCGCTCCGCGAGATGGTGAATGTCGACTGCGGCTCCTACACACCCGACGGCGTGAACGCGATCGCCGACATGTGCCAGGCGAGGTTCGAGCGCGGTGGGTGGGCCGTCGAGCGGAGGCGGCACGAACCCACCGCCGAGCAGGAGCGGCTCGGCGACCTCGTGATCGGACGGCTCGAGGGCGGTGGTCGCGCTCGGGTCCTGATGATCGGCCACACCGACACCGTGTTCGACCCCGGGACCGTCGCCGAACGTCCCTTCCGCATCGAGGGCGACCGCGCGTTCGGGCCGGGCGTGACCGACATGAAGGGCGGTCTGTTGACCGGCTTCTTCGCGGTCGAGGTCCTGCAGGCGGCCGGGTTCGACGGGTTCGGAACGATCACCTACATCTGCAACCCGGACGAGGAGATCGGGTCGCCCTGGTCGCGGGACACCATCCTGGCCGAGGCGGGACGGGCCGACGCGGCCCTGGTTCTCGAGGGCGCCCGCGAGAACGGCGACGTCGTCTCCTCGCGCAAGGGCGTGCTCGACGTCCGGCTCGAGATCGAGGGGCGCGCCGCGCACGCGGGCGTCGAGCCCGAACGCGGCCGCAGCGCGATCCTGGAGGCCGCCCACAAGACGGTGGCGCTCCAGGCGCTCAACGGCCGCTGGCCGGGCGTGACCGTGAACGTGGGCATGGTGCACGGCGGCACGCGCCCGAACGTCGTCGCCGAACGGTGCGTGCTCGAGGTCGACGTCCGGTCCCCCGAGGAGGCCACGTTCGAGGAGGCCGGCGAGGCCGTCGAGGCGATCGCGAACGAGCACACGGTCCCCGACGTGAGCGTGGCGACGATCAGCAACGGGTGGCACCGGCCCATGGAGAAGGGGGAGGGCGGCGCCAAGCTCGCGGCGCTCGCGATCGAGGTGGCTGGCGAGCTCGGGTTCGGGCTCAGGGACGCGGCGACCGGCGGCGCGTCGGACGCGAACACGACCTCCGGCGCGGGCGTTCCCTCGCTCGACGGGCTCGGGCCGATCGGCGGCGACGACCACAGCCCGAAGGAATGGCTCGACCTGTCGAGCGTAGTTCCTCGAATCTCGCTGCTCGCCGGGCTACTCTCCAGGCTCGAAGGGATCTGACGACCAGGGTCCCTCGAGGTCGCCCGACGATGAGGAGGGTGGTTCGCCGGTGGACATCACGGCCGTCCCGTTCGACAAGCCCGACGACCTGAACGTCATCGTCGGGCAGTCCCACTTCATCAAGACGGTGGAGGACCTGCACGAGGCCTGCGTGAACGTCCCGGGCATGAGGTTCGGCATCGCGTTCAACGAGGCGAGCGGGCCCCGGCTCGTGCGCCGCAGCGGCAACGACGACGAGCTCGTCGACGTCGCCGTCCGCAACGCGCGGGTGATCGGCGCCGGACACGTGTTCGTCGTCGCTCTGCGCGAGGGGTTCCCGGTCCACGTCCTGAACGCGGTCAAGGCGGTCCCGGAGGTCTGCCGGGTCTTCTGCGCGACCGCGAACCCGCTCGAGGTCGTGGTCGGCGAGACCGAGCAGGGCCGCGGCGTGCTCGGCGTGATCGACGGCTCCCCGCCGGTCGGTGTGGAGACCGACGCCGACGAGGCCGAACGCAGGGAACTGCTCCGCCGATTCGGGTACAAGCTGTGAGCGAGGTCTCCGTCCTGACGTACCGGCACCTCGTCGAGGGGATCTCGGCGGTGGTGTACGTGGACGCGAACGACGACCGCTCGTCGAACCTCTACACGAGCCCGCAGATCGAACCGCTTCTCGGTTTCACCGTCGAGCAGTGGCGCGACGACCCCGCCCTGTGGGTCGAACGGATCCACGAGGACGACCGAGAACGTGTGCTGGAGGAGCATCGCCGGTCGATGCGCACCGGCGATCCGTTTCGGACGGAGTACCGGCTGCTCGCCGCCGACGGGCGGGAGGTCTGGATCCGCGACGAGGCCGTCCTTATCCGCGGCGCGGAGCACGACCCGCCCGTTTGGCGTGGCGTCATGACCGACATCACGAGGACCAAGCTCGTCGAGGGGCGGCTCCGCACGAGCATGGACGTCCTGCGGCGAACGATGGAGGACCGCCGGCAGCTGCTCCTGCGGCTCGAGGACGCGCAGGAGGAAGAGCGCAGGCGGATCGCGTCCGACATCCACGACGATCCCATCCAGGTGATGAGCGCCGCGGACATCCGCGCGGAGATGCTCGCCCGCCAGATCGATGATCCCGAGCTCCGGCAGGAGGCCGAGGATCTGCGCGACGTGATCCGCTCGTCGGTCGAGAGGCTCCGTCACCTGCTGTTCGAGCTCCGGCCGCCGGCGCTCGAGCGCGAGGGGCTCGTCCCCGCCCTGCGCGCCTGCCTGGGCGATGAGGACCCCGTGCCCGAGATCGAGGACGCGTTGTCGTTCGAGCCGCTCCCGGAGCTGCGAGCGATCCTGTTCCGGATCGCACAGGAGGCGATCGCGAACGCCCGCAAGCACGCCTCCGCGACCCGGATCCGCGTGTCGTTCGCCGCCCTCGACGGCGGCGTGCGGCTGGCGATCACCGACGACGGACTCGGGTTCGACGTCGGCGTGATCGAGTCGCCCGAACCCGGCCACATCGGGCTGCCGACGATGATCGAACGCGCCCAGCTCGCGGGCGGGGCATGCGAGGTCCAGAGCGAGCCTGGCCGCGGGACCACGGTGAGCGCGTGGCTGCCGCTGGCCGAGCCGAGCTCTGCGAGCGTGGGCTGACCGGCTACTCCCGCGTCGTGACCTTCGAGGCGCGCAGGTACGCGCCCGGCGTGCGACCTCGCGCGCCGGCGAGCCGCCACGCCAGGAGCTGCGTCGGGATCACGCCCACGGCCGACATCAGCGCCCGGTCGAGGTAGCCGGTCGCGACGGCGCGGGCGCCCTTGGGCGCCTCGCCGTCCGGCGTGACCACCATGACGGCGGCGCCGGCGTCGACCAGATCGGCCGCGAGGCCGAGGTCGAGGCGCCGGGTCTCGGGTTCGGTGGCCATCACGATCGCGCTCATGCCCGGGCCGGCGAGCTCGAGCGGCCCGTGTCGGAACAGGCCCGCCTCGACCGACTCGGCCATCACGCCGGACTCCTTGAGCACGAGCGCGCCGAGCTCGGTCGCTGCCCGGGCCGGGCCGCGGCCGAGTAGCACGATCACGTCCCGACCGCCGTGCCACGCCTCGAGCTCGACCGCGAGGGCCTCGGGGTCGTCGAGGAGTCGCTCGGCGGACCGCGCCGCGCCCTCCGCCGCCGTCCTGGTCCGGTCGACCGCGGTGTCGACGCTGTCGCCGGCGAGCAGTCGCGCGAGCCCCGAGAGCGTGGTCATCGAGGCCGCGAAGGTCATCGACGAGGGTCCCGACTCGGGGCCCGCCCACGTGTCGAGCTCGATGTCGGCCCGGCGCGCGAGGTCGTTGTTGGTGCCGTTGGTGAGCGCGATCACGAAGGGCCGGGTGCGTTGCTTGGCGAGCTCGTTCACGAGGCGGACGATCTCGGCGCTCTCGCCGGACTGGCTGACGACGACGGCGAGGGTCCTCGCGTTCAGGATCGGCCGGCGGAAGTGCAGCACCTCCGCGGCGTCGACCAACAGCGCCGCGACGCCGCGCGCGGCCAGGTCGTTCACGGCCGGGTAGCAGGCGTCGTAGGAGCCGCCCATGCCGGTGAACACGATCGTCCTGGCCGCCTCGCTCGCCTCCCGGATCCGTTCGAGCTCGTCGCGCTGGTCCACGAGCGCCGCGGCCGCCCGCCGCATCGCGTCGGGCTGACCGGCGATCTCGCCGAGGAAGCGATCGGACAGGCCTTCGAGCGATCTCATGACCTCGAGTCTACGGCCGTGGCCGAGACCGAGGCCGTGGAGAGGGCGAGGCCCGTGTGCGGGTCGAAGAAATGGAACCTGCGAGGGTCGATCGACAGCCGGATCGGCGTGCCCGGACCGCACGAGGTCCGAGGATCCACGCGTGCGCAGAAGACGGCGCGCTCCTCGGCGAGGAGCGGGATGTCACCCTCGCCCTCCTGCTCCGAGGCGGCGAGCGTCTCGTCGGTCTCCACCGGCGGCGCATCGACCGCGAACAGGACGTTGACCTCCGACCCGAGATCCTCGGTGACGTCGGCCATCACCGTGATGGTCGGGAGGCTCGACCCGGACCAGACGGCCGCGTCCTCGAGGTCCGCGGGTCGGATCCCAAGGATCACGTCCCGTCCCTCGATGCCGGTCAGATCCAGGTTTCCGGGGATCGGGATCTCGAACCCCGCGAACCGGACGGCGCCGTCGCCGACCGTCGCGCCCACCAGGTTCATGGGCGGCGAGCCGATGAACGCCGCGACGAACAGGTTCGCGGGGTGCTGGTAGAGGCGTTGAGGGGTGTCGACCTGCTGCAGCACGCCGTCGCGTAGGACGGCGACGCGTTCCCCGAGCGTCATCGCCTCCACCTGATCATGCGTCACGTACACCGTGGTCGTTCGGAGGCGCTCGTGCAGCTTCGCGAACTGCCCCCGCATCTGGACCCGGAGCTTGGCGTCCAGGTTCGACAACGGTTCGTCCATCAGGAACGCCACCGGCTCCCGAACCATCGCGCGCCCCATCGCGACGCGCTGCCGCTGTCCCCCGGAGAGTTCTGCCGGTTTGCGTTGCAAAAGACCGTCGAGACCGAGGATCCGAGCGACGTCCTCCACGCGACGCTCGCGTTCGTCCGTCGGCGTCTTCCGCAGCTTGAGACCGAAGCCGATGTTCTGCTCGACGGTCATGTGCGGATAGAGCGCGTAGTTCTGGAACACCATCGCGATGTCGCGCGCCTTGGGGGGAAGGTCCGTAACCTGCCGATCGTCGATGACCACCTCGCCGGCCGTCACCTCCTCGAGACCGGCGAGGATCCGCAGGATCGTGGACTTGCCGCACCCCGACGGACCGACGAGGACCATGAACTCGCCGTCCCCGATCTCGAGCGACACATCGTCGACCGCCACGACATCGGAGCCGAACACCTTCGTGACCCCATCGAGCACGATCCTGGCCATGGCTACCCCCGCTCCCCGCGTTCGAGTCTGTGGTCGAGGGAAGCGTCGGTCAAGGCAGTCTGCAGGCGAGCCTTCGCCCGGCCGTTCGCCCCCAGCCGGTCGAGCCCCAAGAGCGCCGCGCCCAGGACGGGGGGCGCCTCGAGGACGTTCAGGGACGCGGTGGGTGCGATCTCCCGGATCCCGTCGTCGATCCGGTCGAAGAACGGCGCGAACCGATTGCGGAAGATCCCGCCACCCAGGACGACGTGGACGTCGAGCCTGGTCATGCGGAGCCTGCGGATGGCCGTCCCCGCCATCGCGACGATCTCGTCCGCCTGACGGTCGACGATCGACGTGGCGACCGCATCCCCCTCGGCCGCCGCGGCGAACACGAGCGGCGGCAGCTCGGCGACGCGGCTCTCGGGCAGCCGGCCGAAGTACATCGCCTGCATCACCTGCCGGGGTCGTCGGAACCCGAAGTGGGCGGCCACCCGGGACGCCAGGGCCGTGCGGCGCCCTCGTCCGTCCTCGGACCTGACCGCGTGCCACAGGGCCGCCTCGCCGATGTCGGAACCGCCGCCCCAGTCGCCGGCGATCCAGCCGAGCGCCGGAAAGCGGTACGTCCTGCCGTCCGGCGCGACGGCCGAGCAATTGGTGCCGTAGCCGCACACGACACCGACACCCCAGGTCCGGTCGGTCCCTGCACGCAAGACGGCGAACGTATCGTTGCGGAGCACCGTCTCGCTGGTCCACCCGTGCTGTTGGACCCGTCGCAGGATCGAGCGTTCGTCCGAGGGCAGGTCCGCGCCGGCGAGGCAGAAGACGCCGAGGGATGCGACGGGCTGCCGCGCGGGATCGGCGCCCGCGCTCCGAGAGGCCGCCTCGACGGCCGAAACCACGGGTGCGAGCTCACCCTTGGCGCGAGCGCCGTCGGACTGCCCCACCCTGGCGGTGCCGAGCAGCGCGCCGTCCCGGGTCACGACGACGGCGTCCACCTTCGAGCCACCCCCGTCGACCGCGACCAGGGCCGCCCGGCTCACGGGAGCGCCTCCAGCTCGTCGATCGCCGCCAGGCGGACACCGGCTCGCTCGAGGCCCGCGAGCGCGACCGGCACGGCGTCGGCGGTCGCGAGCGGCCACGTGTGCAGGAGGACCACTGCCCCGTCACCATGCCGCATCGCGCCCGACACCGCGTCGCTCCCGATCTCGTCCGCGGAACGCCAGGGTTCCCAGTCCTCGGTCTCGACGTGCCAGTGCACGTTCCGGTAGCCGAGCTCCGCGAGGGCGCGCAAGACCCGCTCGTCGTCGTGCCCGTCACCGAACGGGCAGCGGAACCACGGCCTCGGATCGACGCCCGCGAGCTCGGCGATGGTCTCGCCCGCCTGGCGGATGTCGGTGCGCAGACCATCGTCCGACAGCAGCGTCATGCGAGCGTGGTACGTGGAGTGGTTGCCGATCAGGTGCCCCTCATCCGCGATCCGACGGACGAGGCTCGGATTCGCCATGGCCCACCGGGCCTGGACGAAGAACGTCGCGCGGGCCTGCGATCGGCCGAGCGCGTCCAGGATCCGCTCGGTGCCGCCCGGCGCGGCGGAAGGTCGATCCGGATGCTCGGCGTCGAACGTCAGCGCGGCCCGTGGACCGTCATTCACGGGTCGTCACCTTCGAGGACCTCGTGGACACACCGAGGAGCGCCCGTTCGCGTCCGCCGCAGCGCGTCCCGCCTGGCTGACCGGCGGTCTCGGCGAGGAATGAGTCAGGAAACTTTCCTAACCATTTCATCGCCCGGAGTGTACGATGCCGAACGATGGGTGTGAAGGTGGCGATCGTGGGGGCCGGGAGCACCTACACGCCCGAACTGGTCGAGGGGTTCATCCGGCGGGCCGACCGGTTCCCCGTCGACGAGCTCGCGCTGTTGGACGTCGATCCCTCGCGGCTGGAGGTCGTGGGCGGACTCGCGCGTCGGATGCTCGACCGGGCGGGGTTCGGTGGGCGCGCGGTGCTGACCGACGATCGCGACGAGGCGATCGACGGCGCCGCGTTCGTGATCGTGCAACTTCGCGTCGGCGGACAGGCTGCTCGGCTGCTCGACGAGACGATCCCGCCGCGCTTCGGGTGCGTCGGCCAGGAGACCACCGGCGCTGGCGGGTTCGCGAAGGCGCTTCGGACCGTCCCGGTCGTGCTCGAGCTCGCCGAGCTCGCCGCGCGCCGGGGCGCGCCCGGGTGCTGGTTCGTCGACTTCACGAACCCCACCGGCCTGGTGACCCAGGCGCTGCTCGATCGTGACGTCCGCGCGATCGGTCTGTGCAACGTCGCGATCGGGTTCCAGCGCAGTTTCGCCGAGCGCTTGGGGGTCGACCCGGAGCGGGTGGAGCTGGAGCACGTCGGGCTGAACCACCTGTCCTGGGTTCGGGCGGTGAGGGTGGACGGGGTCGACCGCCTGCCCGAGCTCCTGGAGACCGACCCGGAGGGGATGAGCGCGGACGCGGAGATCCCACCCGAGCTGCTGCGAGCGCTCGGGGCCGTCCCCTCCTACTACCTTCGCTACTACTACCGCACACGGGAGATGCTCGAGCGTCAGGTCGAAGGGACCACGCGCGCCGAGGAGGTCATGCGGATCGAGCGCGACCTGCTCGAGATGTACCGGGATCCCCGGCTCACGGAGAAGCCCCGGCTCCTCGAACGCCGTGGCGGGGCGTTCTACAGCGAAGCGGCGGCGCAGCTCGTCGCGTCGCTCGCGTCGGGGACCGGCGACGCGCAGGTCGTGAACGTCCGCAACACCGGAGCGATCCCGAACCTCGCCAACAACGACGTCGTCGAGGTCGCCGCGGGGATCGATGCCGAGGGCGCACACCCGATCCCCGTCGCGCCGCTCGATCAGGACATGCTCGCGCTCGTCCAGCACGCAAAGGCGTACGAGCGATTGACGATCGAGGCCGCGGTAACGGGTGACCGATCGCTCGCGCTCAGGGCGCTGCTCGCGAATCCGCTGGGACCCGATGCCGACGCCGCGACCGGTCTGCTCGACGCGATCCTCGACGCGAGCCGCGAGTACCTTCCGCGCTTCGCGCGATGAACGCCCCCGCGCCGGGGCTCCTGCGCGATGTCCGGATCGACGGGACGAGCAAGGGGATGCCCCGGGTCTCCGACCCGGTGCCGTTGCTCGAGGCGGGCACCCAGGGCTGGACGCTGAACGACCTGGAGCCGCCGTTCGTCGTGATCCGGCGTTCGGCGCTCGAACACAACGTGTCGCTGATGGCCGCGTACTGCACTGAGCACCGGGTGTCGATCGCCCCGCACGGCAAGACGACGATGGCGCCGCAGCTCTGGGGGCGACAGCTCGAGGCAGGGGCGTGGGGGATCTCGGCGGCGACCGCGGCGCAGGCCAGGGTGATGCGGGCGGCCGGCATCGACCGGATCTTCATTGCGAACCCGCTCACCGACGTCGGCGCCATCCGATGGGCCGCGGACGACCTCCGCGGCGACGGGCACCACCTCGCCTGCTACGTCGACTCGGCGCGAGGAGTTGATCTGCTCGAGGGCGTCCTGCGCGAGAAAGCCCCGCCGCGACCCCTGTCGGTGCTCGTCGAGTTCGGCCACGCGGGGGGCCGCACCGGGTGCCGCGGGACGGAGGAGGCCGTCGCCCTCGCACGACGCGTCGCGAGCTCTCCAGGCCTCTCACTCGTTGGGCTCGCGGGCTACGAGGGGACGATCGCGCACGATCGAGGAGCGACAGCGCTCGAAGCGGTCCGGCGCTACCTCGTCGACCTGCGCGCGCTCGGGATTCGGCTCCAGGATGAGGGATTCCTGTCCGGCGCGGCGCTGATGAGCGTGGGGGGCAGCCTGTACTTCGATCTCGTGGTCGAGGAGTTAGGCACGATGCGATCGGATGTCTCGATGGCCCTTCTGCTGCGTAGCGGAGCGTACGTGGTGCACGACGCCGGGATGTACGAGAGCTCGTCGCCGTTCGCGGACCGGCCGGTCGAGGGCCGGTTCCGCAACGCGATCGAGGTGTGGGGTGCCGTCCTCTCCACGCCGGAGGACGGGCTCGCGATCGTCGGTCTCGGTCGCCGTGACGTGCCGTTCGACCAGGGGCTGCCGCGAGTGCTCGCGGCCAGGCGCGTGGACGGGGGCGTGGACCGGCTCGAGGGCGCCGTGGAGGCGACCGAGCTCGACGACCAGCACATGTACTGCCGCGTCCGAGCCGACACGCGGCTGAGGGCCGGCGATCTCGTCGCCTGCGGCATCTCGCACCCGTGCTCGATGTTCGACCGCTGGCGGCTCCTCCCCATGGTGGACGACGATGACGCCGTGGTCGAGGTCGTGGCCACGTTCTTCTGAGCCGGCGAGTGAGCCGGCGAGCCGAACGTCTCAGCGAACCTGCGGCAGGAGCGCGACGGCCTCGATCTCGACGAGGAGCCCGTCGGCGAGCATCGCTCCCACGGTTGAGCGCGCGGGGTACGGCGCCGCGAACCGCTGCTCGTAGACGCGGTTGTACGCGTCGAAGTCCTCGAGGTCGCTGAGGAACGCGGTGACCTTCACGACGTCGTCCATCGAACACCCGGCCGACGCCAGGCATCGTTCGACGTTGTCGAGGACTGACGGGTCTGCTCCTCGACCCCACCCGCGACGAGCGTGCCATCGGGCCCGAACGCCACCTGCCCCGACGTGTACGCGAAGGGACCACCGACGACGACCGGACTGTAGGGCGCCTTCGGTTCGGCAACGTCGGGCGGCTGTCGTGCATCCCTGGTCACGGAGACCTCCTTTCGTTCTCTCGTTCGACCGGTGTTGGTCCACCGGGTGATCCGGTGTCGCCGATCGTCGAGGCCACCTCGGCTCCGCAGCGCGCTCCCCGCTCGAGCGCATGCTCGACCGATCCTCCCGAGAGCCGTGCGGCCAGGTACC
>CBRGMI010000001.1:0-35830 GCA_967797495.1 uncultured bacterium | reverse complement strand
TCGGCAAGCAGGTGGTGGCGCTGGTCGAGCTCAAGGCCCGGTTCGACGAGGAGGCGAACATCACCTACGCACGGGAGCTCGAGCAGGCGGGCGTGCACGTCGTCCACGGGGTCGTCGGGCTCAAGACGCACGCGAAGATCTCGCTCGTCGTGCGACGCGAGGCCAGGGGGGTCCGCCGGTACGCCCACGTCGGCACCGGCAACTACAACCCGGTGACCGCCCGGCTGTACGAGGACATGGGGCTCCTGACGGCCGACGCCGAGATCGGCGCCGATCTCACCGACCTGTTCAACCTGCTGACCGGCTACAGCCGGCAGCGCGAGTACCGCCGGCTGCTGGTGGCCCCGGAGTACCTGCGTCCGGAGATGGTGGACCTGATCCGGGGCCAGGCCAGGGAGGGCGGCCGGATCGTGTTGAAGATGAACGCGCTCGTGGACCCCGACATGGTCGACGCGCTGTACGAGGCCTCCCGGGCCGGCGCGGAGATCGACCTGATCGTCCGGGGGATCTGCTGCCTGCGCCCGGGGATCCCGGGCCTGTCCGAGCGGATCACCGTCCGTTCGCTCGTCGGCCGGTACCTCGAGCACTCCAGGATCTTCCGGTTCGGCGAGCGGCGCGAGGCCACCCACTACATCGGTTCGGCCGACCTGATGCAGCGGAACCTCGACCGGCGGGTGGAGGCGCTCGTGCCGGTGTCGGACCCGTCGCTGGCGGCACGGCTCGACGAGATCCTCGACGTGCTGATGCAGGACGACATGCTCTCGTGGACGCTCGGCTCGGACGGGACGTGGACCAAGGTGCGCGGCGAGCGCAGGATCGACGCGCAGCAGCGTCTCCAGGAGCTGGCGGTCGAGCGCGCGGGGTCGCGCACGGCGTGAGCACGGCCGCCGCGTCGACGAACCTCGAGCGGGAGGCCAAGCTCCAGGCGCCCGCCGGGTTCCGCCTTCCCGAGCTGGGCGGCGACGGGCTGGTCGCGACCGGGATGGAGCCCCAGCGGCTCGTCACGGTCTACGTGGACACCCCCGATCTCCGGATCGCTCGGTGGGGGAGCAGCCTTCGACACCGGCAGGGCCAGGGCCACGAGAGGGGATGGACGGTCAAGCTCCCCTCACCGACCAACGGATCACAGCTCGTCCGCACCGAGGTGAACTTCGAGGGCGACGACGCGAGGAAGCTGCCGACCGCCGCCGCCGACCTTCTCCGCGCCTACGTCCGCGGGCAGGAACTGGCACCCGTGGCTCGGCTGCAGACCGTCCGCCGAGGCGTCGAGATCGACGACGACGAAGGCAGGCGGCTGGCCGTGGTGACCGACGACGAGGTGTCGGTGATGGACGGGCGCCGTGTGGCGAGCAGGTTCCGGGAGCTGGAGGTCGAGCTCGACCCGCAGGCCGATGAGGGCCTCTCGGAGATCCTCATCGACCGGTTGAAACAGGCCGGCGCCGGCCCCCTCGACAACGTGCCGAAGCTCGTGCGAGCGCTCGGTCCGCGCGCCGCGTCGCCGCCGGACGTCGAGGTGGCCGAGCTCGACGAAGACGCCACCGTGGCCGACGTGGTCCGCGAGGAGTTCGCCACGTCCGTCGTGCGGCTGCTCCGCCACGATGCCGGCGTTCGTCTGGGGGAGGATCCCGAGGCCGTCCATCAGGCGAGGGTCGCCACGCGTCGAGTCCGCTCGGCGCTGCGGACGTTCCGCGACGTGCTCGACCCCGAGTGGGGTCGATCGCTGCGGGACCGGTTGAAAGGCGTGGCCGACGCGCTCGGGGCCGTGCGCGATGCCGAGGTCCTGCGCGACCGGCTCCGTTCGAGGGAGCCGGCGCTGCCGGGGGGCGACCGGAAGGGTCTCGAGGAGCTCGTGACGATGCTCGAGTCGACCCGGACCGAGGCCCGGGAGCAGCTGCTGGCGGCGATCCGGGAGGAGACGTACGTGGACCTGCTCGACGAGCTCGTCGAGGGCGCCCGCGAACCACGGGTGCTCGAGGACGCGGCAGGTGCGCCCGCGGCGAGCGAGCTGCGGCCCGCCCTCGAGCGGCCCTGGCAACATCTCGAGCACGCCGTCGAAGTGGCCCGGGAGGAGGCATCGGACGCCTCGCTGCACGCCGTTCGGATCCGAGCCAAGCGGGCTCGGTACGCGGCCGAGGCCGTGTCTCCGGTGTTCGGCAAGCGCGCCGAGGCGTTCGCGAAGGCCGCGGCCGGCCTCCAGGACGTGCTCGGCGACCACCAGGATTCGGTCGTGGCGAGGGCGTGGCTGCGGGAGGCGGCGCAGGGCGGAGCCGACGCGTTCGTCGCGGGAGAGCTCGCCGCGATCGAGGCGCAGGCGGCCGCCGAGGCACGAGCCGCGTGGCCCAAGGCATGGAAGGCGCTGTCCCGCAGGCGACTCCGCTTCTGGGCGTGAGCCGACCCGTCCGCGCGGCCGGAGGCATCGTCCTGCGGGGCGAGCGGGGCGACCGATCGGTGGCCCTGGTGCACCGTCCGCGGTACGACGATTGGTCGTTCCCCAAGGGCAAACTCGAGGACGGCGAGGACGAGGCGACGGCGGCCCTGCGCGAGGTGGAGGAGGAGACCGGCCTGCGGTGCCACCTCGGGCCGAGCGTCGGCGCCGTGACCTACCTGGACCGTCGAGGCCGGGTCAAGGTCGTTCGGTACTTCCAGATGGATGCGGACGGCGGGGGGTTCGCTCCGAACCGCGAGGTGGACGAGCTTCGATGGGTCGCCGTCGAGGACGCGGTGCGGCTGCTGACCTATCCGCACGACCGCACGATGTTGCGGCGGGTCGCGACGGGCGCGCCGGCCTCCGCGTCCGCGCTCTACGTCGTTCGACACGCCAAGGCCGGGGTCCGCGAGGCGTGGTCCGGTCCCGACGAGGAGCGGCCTCTCACCCGACGGGGGAGGAAGCAGGCGCGCCGCCTCGTCGGGTGGTTCCGCGACCTGAAGATCGAGCGCGTCCTGTCCAGCCCGTTCGTCCGGTGCCTCCAGACCGTGGAGCCCCTCGCCGAAGCTCGTGGGCTCCCGGTCGAGGTCGCCACCGAGTTGCGCGAGGGCGCGAGCGTGGACGAGTTGCTGCGTGCTCTCGCGACGTTCGGCGACCGCCCGACGGTCGTCTGTGGTCACGGCACCGAGATCCGGTCGATGATCGATCGGATCGAGGCCGGCGGCGCGACGATCGAGGGCGCCCGCGGGATCGCCAAGGGCTCGGTCTGGGTCCTGGACCGGGAGGGCGAACGGATCGTAGCCGCGCACTACCTGCCGGCGCCGCCCGGCTAGCACGTGGCCTCCGACACGCGCTTCGCCGTGCTCGATCTGGGCAGCACCACCTTCCAGCTCCTCGTCGCGGATGCGGACACGCAAGGCTCGCTCACCCCGGTGTTACGCGACCGCGTCGTCCTGAACCTCGGGAGAGTGCTCGCCGGGCGGGGCCGGATCCCCGAGGACGTCGCCGACCGCGCCGCCGAGACCGCTCGGCGTCTCGCCGACCTCGCGGTCCGGATGGGGGCCGACCACGTCGTCCCGCTCGCTACCAGCGCCCTGCGGGACAGCCCCGATCGCGACGCGCTGGCGTCGCTGCTTGAGGGCGCGGTCGGAACGGAGGTGCGGTTCATCGACGGGCGCGAAGAGGCCCGCCTCACCTTCGCGGGCGTGGCGGCGAGCGTCGCGCTCGGCGAGGGTCCGACGCTGCTCCTCGATCTGGGCGGGGGGAGCCTCGAGGTCGCGCTCGCGGGCCCCGAGGGCCTGCGGTGGGGCAGGAGCCTCCCGATCGGCGCCGGTCGCATGACCGGCCTGCTGGTCACCCGCGACCCGCCGACGCGGGAGGAACGCAAGGCGGTGCGGGCCGCGGTCCAGGAGACCGTGTCTCCGCTCGTCGAGGATGTCGCGGCGGCCGAGCCGGCTCGGTGCGTGGCGAGCGGCGGCACGGCGGGCGCCCTCGCGCGGGTCCTCGCGACGCGCCGGTGGGGGACCCCGCCGGCCTCGCTCAACCAGTACGAGGTCACCGTGTCCGAGCTCCGCGACCTGACCCGGGAGCTCGCCTCCCTGTCGCTCGCCGAGCGCCTGCGCGTGCCCGGGGTGGACGAGCGTCGCGCGGAGCTCCTGCCGGCAGGCGGTTGGATCCTGACGAGCGCCGCCGCCGAGCTCGGCGCGAAGCGCCTCGTGCACTCCGAATGGGGCCTGCGCGAGGGGGCGGTGCTCGACGCGCTGGGGCTCGCCGCCCGCCCGACCGCGTCGCCGGGCGAGCTCCGGCGTCGATCGGTCGACCGGCTGGTCCGCGCATGGGGTGAGAACCGACGGCATGTGGACGTGGTCGCCCGGATCGCCCAGCGGCTGTTCGACGACATTGCCGAGCTTCACGGTCTGGGGGTGCTCGAGCGCGAGCTGCTCGGTCACGCCGCGCGGCTTCACGAGATCGGTGGACGGATCTCGCCGGCCCGGTTGCACAAGCACGGTGCCTACCTGGTCGAGAACGCCGGCCTGCGCGGGTTCCCCCCCGACGAGATCGCCATGATCGCCTCCCTCGTCCGGTTCCACCGAGGCAAGGACCCGCGCCCGGTGTACCCGGCGTTCGCGGCCCTGTCCGACGCGGAGCGCGAGGCCGTCGTGCTGCTCGTGGGCCTCCTGCGGATCGCGCACGCGATCGGACGTGGGCCCGAGGGCGACCGGCTCGAGGTCGCGACCGACCCGCGCGACGGCACGGTCAACATCGTGATCTCCGGCTCGGACAACCCGGACGCCGCGGTCGCGGAGGCCCGCTCGGCGGCGGCCCTGCTGGGGCGGACCCTCGGGGGCCCGATCGAGATCGGGGTCGGCATGGCCGGTCGCCGCTGACGCCCACCACCGGCGCCCGGTCACGGGCCCCTGGGCGCCAGCCAGCTCGCGAGATACCCGACGCGCTCGAACCCGATCCGGTCGTAGATGCGCACCGCGTCGCCGTCTGGCTCGGCGAGCAGGTAGACGCGGTCCGCGCCCATCCCTGTGGCTTCCCAGACGCACCGCCGCGTGAGCATCTCCGCGTGCCCGCGACGTCGCGCGCCGGGGAACGTGACGACGTGATCGACGAACCCGGTGCGCTCGAGCACCAGGACCGCCGCGAGCGCGACCCGACGGCCGCCGTCGATCACGGTGAACCAGCGGCGGCCGGCCGGGATCAGGACGTCGCGCTCCATCGTCTGCAGCTGGTCGAGCGTGTCTGCGTCCGAGATGTCGAACAGCCGCGCCGAGTCCCGGTGGTCGGACCAGAACCGCCCGTCGAACGCCGAGACCTCCTCGACCTCGCCCATGGGCTCGACCTCGCGCCCGGTGGCCACCATCGCCAGGTCCCAGACGATCCGTTCGCCGCGGGTGCTCGCGGCGGCGATCAGGTCCGTCTGGTCTTCGGGGTGGAAGACCACGACGTGGGAGCGCTCGCTGCCGCTCGCGCGCATGGCGGGAAGGAGCGATCCCTCGATCTCCTCGAGCCGGACCGGCTGTCGGGTCTCGACCCTCGCATAGTTCGGCTCCTGGATCGCCGGGAAGCGAGCGTCCGAGACGACGGCGCCCCACCATCGAGCCTCCGTGCGCTCGAACAGGTCGTCGAGGGCCCGCCAGAAGGCGAGGAGCGGTTCGAGGTCCGCCACGCGGCCATCTTCGCAGCCGATGCGCGTGTCCCCGCCGAGCCGTCCTGGAACGCTCGTGCGACGGAGGCGCTGCGATAGGCTCGCCCCGCCGTGATCACCTGTCGCGTCTACCACGACGGCTCGCTCAAGCGCGAGATGCCGTTCGACACGCGGACGATCGAGGAGGCGCGGGAACGCGATCAGCGCGTGTGGATCGACGTCGTCGATCCCACCGACGACGAGCTCACCGAGCTGCAGGCCAAGCTGGACCTGCACGAGCTCGCGATCGACGACAGCCGCCACTGGGGGCAGCGCGCCAAGGTCGACTTCTACCCGCAGCACCTGTTCCTCGTCGCGCACGGGATCGACCAGGACGAGCAGGGCGAGATCGTCGATCGCGAGGTGCACCTGTTCGCGGGACAGGGCCTGTACGTGGCTACCGTGCGCCGCGAGCCGAAGTTCGACTTCGCCAAGGTGGCGGCGCGGCTCGAGAGCGCACCGGAGCTCTCCAAGGAGGGGATCGGGTTCCTCCTGTACCTGATGCTCGACGAGATCGTCGACGGGTACCTCGACCTGATCGAGCGGTTCGAGGACGCGGCCGACGACATCGAGGACGACGTGGCGACCGAGGAGGAGGGGTCGGAGGGATCGGCGATGCGCTCGCTCGCGCAGCGCATCTTCCGGGTCCGTCAGCGGGTCGTGCGGTTCCGGCGGCTCGCATCGCCGATGCGCGAGGTCGTCGACCTGTTGATCGAGACGCCGGCGATCGTGACGCCCGCGCTCCTGCCGTACTTCCGCGACGTCCTGGATCACGTCATCCGGATGACGGAGCTGAGCGACAACGTTCGGGACCTGCTCACCTCGGCGCGGGAACTGCAGCTCGCCCAGGTCGCGAACCGGCAGAACGTCGTGACGAAGCAGCTCACATCCTGGGCCGCGATCATCCTGATCCCGACGCTGATCGCCGGGATCTACGGGATGAACTTCCGTCACATGCCCGAGCTCGACTGGAAATTCGGCTACCCGTTCGCGCTCGCGCTGATGGGTGGGGCCGCCTTCCTGCTGTACCGGAGCTTCCGCAAGCGCGAGTGGCTCTGAGATGTGTCGAGCCCTCAAGGTCCTGTGCGTTGCGGGGGATCGATCCGCGCTCGCCGAGCTGAAGCGAGCGGCGGTCTCGGCCGAATGGGAGCTCGCGCCCGGCGCGACGACGGAGGATGATGCGATCCGCCAGCTGCATGGCGATCGTCCGCACGTCCTCGTCGTGTTCGGATCGTTCCCGACCCTGGTCGAGCGCGCGCTGGAGGCGTACCCGGCCCTGCGCGTGATCTCGGACCGCGCGATCCCGGGGGCGGTGGCGGTCGGCTCGCTCGAGCAGGTCCGCGCGGCCGTCAAGTCGTCGAACCGTCCCGGCGGCCCGGTCCGCGCCTAGCGCCGGCGGCCGGGACCGGGTTGGTTCGATCCCGGTCCCGGCCGCGTCGACAGGGCTAGCCGCAGCCGACCCACGGGCTCCATGAGCCCGCGGCGTGCGCCATGCGGACGGAGACGATGATGTTCGCCCTCCCGTTGAACACCGAGCGTTCGTCCTGTCCCCACTGCTCGGCGCGTCCGGGCCAGTACCGGGTCGACTGCTGGAACAGCCCGGCGTACCCGCCCGAGTTGTAGGCGTGGGGGTTGAGGTTGGACTCGCACCGCGCCACCGAGATGGCCTGCCCCGGCGTTCCGGGGCTGTCCCACCTGCGAGCGGCGCATCGGATGAGCTGCTTGATGTGCCAGGTCCCCGCTCGCCAGTCGTAGTTGCAGACGCGGACGGGGACGATCTGCGCCTCTGTGGCGGCCGCCGTCGTAGCCGGGGCCAACAGCGAGGCGCTCGCGAGCGCCGCGACGAATGCGCGACGCATCGTGGGTCGTCTGATCATGTGTGGTTGTCACCCCCGCGATGGACCGGGTTGGAGACCGGGTCCGCGCCGCGCTCGAGCGGGCGTGCCGAGCGGGCTCGCGGTAGGTCGTGGGTGCTGGATCACCTCCTCGAGTTCGAACACCGTGTGACCTATCGACGCCATCGGTCGTGGAGCCCCTGCTCGTCCCCACCCCGCGCGTCGGCCACCCATGGCAGGTAGATGCACGACGAGGGGGGAGGGGAGAGGGCCGGACTCGAACGTCCGTTTGTGTCCGAACGACCGTACCAGCGCCCTCAGACATGGCTGTGACCGGGGGTCACATCGCCCCGTCTCGTAGCATGGGGACGTGCCGACCAAGGTCCTGCTCGCTGCTCCCCGCGGCTACTGCGCGGGGGTCGAGCGCGCCGTCGAGGCGGTCGAGCGGGCGCTCGAGACGCACGGCCGTCCGGTCTACGTGCGCAAGCAGATCGTCCACAACGCGCACGTGGTCCGCGATCTCGAGGCCAAGGGCGCGGTCTTCGTCGAGGAGGAAACCGAGGTGCCCGAGGGTGCCGTGGTCGTCCTGTCGGCGCACGGGGTCGCGCCGCAGGTGTATGCGAACGCCGAACGCCGGGGGCTCACGGTCCTGGACGCGACGTGCCCGCTCGTCACGAAGGTGCACCTGGAGGCTCGGCGGTTCGCCGACCACGGACGGACGATCGTGCTGATCGGCCACGCCGGTCACGAGGAGGTCGTCGGCACGACGGGCCAGGCACCCGGCGGCACGGTCCTGGTGCAGAACGTCGACGAGGCGCGCGCGGTGGAGGTGCTCGATCCCGAGAACCTCTCGTATCTCACGCAGACCACGCTGTCGGTCGACGAGACCAACGAGATCGTGGAGGCGCTCCGCGAACGGTTCCCCTCGATCCAGGGACCGCCGCGCGAAGACATCTGCTACGCGACCCAGAACCGCCAGGATGCGATCAAAGAGGTGGCGCGTCGCTCCGACGTCGTGCTCGTCATCGGCTCGGACAACTCGTCGAACTCCAACCGCCTCGCCGAGGTCGCGCGCGATCTCGGGACCCCGGCCTACCTCGTCGACGACGAGACCGAGGTCGACCCGGCGTGGCTCGATGGCGCGGGGGTGGTCGGCCTCACGAGCGGGGCCTCGGCACCCGAGCGACTCGTGGATCGGCTGCTCGCCTGGCTGGGGGCTCAGGGAGCGACC
Source organism: uncultured bacterium (assembly GCA_967797495.1). Taxonomy (GTDB): domain Bacteria; phylum Actinomycetota; class UBA4738; order UBA4738; family HRBIN12; genus DASSJM01. The sequence continues at coordinate 27,146 of CBRGMI010000001.1, read as the reverse complement.
GAGGTCGAGGAGCTCCGCCTCACCGAGGAACACCTGCGGTTCTCCGACGTCCGCGTCTGACGCGAACCTCGTCGGCCGATCGGGCGGAGGGCGGGTCAGCTCCAGGCGGAGAACTGATCGCGATCCTCCTCGTCGGGTCCGGGGAACAGGATCGCGACCAGGGTTCGCGTGTCCTGGACGCCGTCGATGGGGAGGAGCCGGTTCACGATGACCGGCGCCGCCTGTTCCCACGGGAACGGGATCTCGACGATGAGGTCGTGCTCGCCCGCGATCATCGCGACGGCCGAGACCTCCTCGACCCCGGCGATCGTGTCGGCGACCCGAGCGGCCGCACCGGGCGAGGCCTTCACGTGTACGAAGCACGCCGGTCCGGGTTCCTGCATCGGGATCGGCGTCCGCGTCCCGTCTTCGCCCGGCAACGTGGAGACGTGGCGGGGGACGACCGGCGCGGTCATGGTCCGCTCGACGCCCTCGATCGGATGGATCCCCCGAACGACCTCCTCCGAGATGCCGAGCAGATCGGGACCCTGCACCGCCGCGAGGACGTCCCAGGCACCCACGACCGCGACCGCCGCGCGAACGCCACCCACGCTCTCGAGCTGGGCGACCACGTCCTCGACCCTCCCCGGACGAACCCGCAGGTAGACGAAGGCGTCCACGCAGGCAGGCTAGGTCCGCGACCCGCACGCGGCAAGGACCGGCGCGGGGCTCAGGACGCGGCGGGAGCCGAGACCCGGCACAGCGCGTCGAGCGCCTCGGCGCCCTCCTCGGGTCCGACGGCGATCAGCCGGTCGCCGGCGCGCAGCACGAACGGTCCACGCGGCCGGTAGATCCAGCGGGCGCCCCGCTGCACCGCGAGCACGAACATCCCCGTCTCGGTCTCGAGCCGGAGCTCCTTCAGGCTCCGGCCGTCGGCCGGGGTCCCGGCCTCGACCATCGTCTCCGCGGAGGTCTCCTCGGTCTCCTCGAGCGCGATCTGGACGACGGGGTGGAGCGGCTCGCCGTGCTCGACGTACCAGGTGAGGTCGCGCGCGGCGTCGGCCATCGACTCGCTCGCGCTCCCGAGCCGGAGCAGCCCGCGCAGCTCGTCCGGGTTCCGGGCCTCCGGCGCCGCGCGGAGCACCCACGACTCGAGCTCGTCGTGGAGCGTGTCGCTCCGGGCCTCGAGCGCCCCGACCTCGGCGGCCAGCGCACGGTTGTTGAACAGGATCGAGGAGTACGCCAGGCCGACGGCCGCCTCGGACAGGTCCTTCAGCTCCACCAGGATGTCGACCGCGCGGTCGAGCTCGTACAGCGGCGGGGCGTCGTCGTCCTCGGGTTGGGGTCGCGCCGGCGCGCCGGCGAGCTCGCGGAGCAGGGTCACGCCCTCCTCGGGGCCCCGCACGAGCAGGACGTCGGCCTCCGAGAGCACGTCGTCGGGGCCGGGGTCGAACTGCCACTCGATCCCGCTGCGGATCGCCATCACCCACATCCCCGTCTCGGTCGGCAGCGAGAGCTCGCGCAGCGCACGACCGATCACCGGGGCCGAGTCCCGGACCTTCACCCGTGCGGTCATCTCGTCGGCGTGCCGGAGATCGCGCCGCAGCGCGTCGGGGATCCCGAGGCGGGCCTCGATGACGCGCCCGATGTCCGAGGCGGCGTCTCCGATCTTCTCCACGGCGCCCGCGATCCACAGGACGCCGGCCATCGCCTCCGCGTCCTCGGGGCTGCGGGCGGCGAGCATCGCGACCTCGCGCAGGCGGCGGAGATGCCCGTTCATCCGCTCCTCGAGGCGCTCGACCTCCCGAGCGAGCTTGTCATCGTTGAAGAACACCGCCGCGTACGCGAGGTCCACCATCAGCTCGGAGGCATCCTTCGCCTCGATGAGCAGATCCTTCACGCTCTTCGGTTGGTCATCCATTCGGGAGCACGCCCAATGATGTCATGACGAACAGAACGACGGCCACGCCCGCGAGGTCCATCACGCTCGTGATGATCGGCACGCTCTGGTCGTCGGGGTCCAGGCCGAACCGGAAGGTCCCGATCGCGAGGTAGTACCCCGCGACCAGCGTGATCGGGGTCACGATGAGCCCGGCGAGGAGGGTCCCGGCGACCAGGGTCGGGAACGAGGGCATCCCCACGAGATCCGTCGCCACGCCGAGCACGTACGCCACGACGCCGACCATCGCGAAGACGGCGATCGACAGCGCCGAGACGATCGAGGCGTCGACGAGCGCGGGGATCTCGGGGAGCCCGCGGGCCGTGATGACACCGATCTGGAGCTTGGAGGCGGTGCGCGACGTGAAGATGCCGCCGAGGGCGCCGGCCTGCGACACGAAGGGCGGGATCAACGCCAGCAGCACCGGCACCGCCACCAGCTGTTCCTGGCGAGCCCGCAGCAGCGTCCCCGCCAGGATGTCCAGGATCGGCGTCAGCAGGATCACCGCGGTCATCTCCACGAGGATCCTGCGGATCACCCGATCGGCGACCGTGTAGGAGCGGATCGCCGCGTACACGGCCAGCGCGATCGAGATCACGGCGGCGGGGACGGCGACCAGGTCCGAGCGCAGTAGGTACGTCGCGAGGAACAGGCTCGGGAGCGTGGTCATGTCGCCGAGCGCGGTGACCATCGGTGTCGACACCGAGTCCAGATCCCAGCCGCGCCGGTAGGACAGGACCGACAGCGAAAGCGTGATCATCAGGATCAGCGCCGACCCGATCGCGCCGCCGACGATCGAGACCGTCGCGAGGCGCCACAGCGAGATCGACGGCTCGCCGAACGCCGCCGAGGCGAGCACCGACAGGACCGCGAGCCACAGGGCCGACGAGAACGTCGTCACGACCGCCACGTAGACGTTCCGCTGCAGGACACTGCCGGGCCGGAGCGTCGGCTCGAGCAGACCGGCGACGTTCGCGGTGCCGAGCCGAGCGCCGATCGCCCCGAAGATCGTCCCCTTCATCCCGACCGCGGCCGGGATCAGCACGATCAGGCCGGGCAGCTCCTGGAGCGTCCCGGTGATGTGGGCCAGGGTGAGCCCGGCGACGAACCCCGCCAGCGTGCTGAGGGCGAGCGCGACCAGACCCTGTCGCAGGGTCCGTTGCTCTGCGCGCCAGGAGGCCCACAGACGCCGCGCACGACGTGGAAGCGCCATAACGGTTCGCTCATCGGGTCCTTCGCATTCCTTGGCTCATCCCTTGGGGCTCATCCCTTGGCTGGCTCAGGCGGCCGCGGGTGGGGGCTCCGCGCGCCCGAGGCAGTATGCGCTCGGCGTGCCTGCGGGACAACCCTTCGCGCGTTCGGCGGGGTGGGGGTTCAGTCGACCCAGTCGCGCGTCAGGAACAGCCAGAAGGCGAGGCCCGCGTACGGTCCGTAACGGCGGAACCGGCGCTCGATGCCGGCGTCGGTCACCTTCGCGCGTCCGACCTTCTTCGCGTAGGTGGGCCGGGTCCACGAGTCCAGGATCAGCCGGTGGTACCGGCCGAGGGTCATCATGATGTGCGCCGCCGCGTAGGGCCCGACCCCCGGCAGCGCGAGCAGCCGCTCCTCGAGCTCCTCGTCCGACAACTCGTCCGTCGTCGCGGTCGCGAACGCCTCCAGGTCGAGCTCCCCGTCGTCGACCGAACGCGCGAGCCGCAGCAGGTACGCGCCGCGGTACCCGGTGCGCGCGACGTCGGTGTAGAAGGACTCCCCGGCCTCGGCCATCTCGGCCGGCGTCGGGAAGGCTCGGCCCCACGGGCCGTGCGGTTCCGCGCCCGGCGCCCGTTCGCCGAGGTGCTCGACGATGGCGTGGACCATCCGCTTCGTGGCGGACCACGTGCAGTTGGTGGTGCAGATCGTCTTGACGACGTCCTCGAACACGGTCGGACTCTGGACCATGCGGCCCGCCCCGCTCGTCACCCACGCGAGATCCGGGTCGCCGGACGCGGCCGCGTAGAACGCCGAGAGGTCGGCGTCGAGGCGCAGGACGTGACGGACCGTCGCGGCGAGCCGGTCGGTCGCCCGCTCCGACGCCGGGGGTCCGAGGACCGAGACCCTCGCGCGCCCCGCGCGACCGGCCTCGATCCGCACGGTCCGAGGGCGCCCGCGACCGGCCCGAAGCGTGAGCTCGACCGACCGGTAGTCGGCCGAGGGCCGCATCGGGGGCAGGTCGACGAACCCGTGGGAGTTGAGCGTCCGCACGAGGTCGACGGGCTCGCCGCCCGGACCGCGCAGACGCAGGTCGAACGAGGTCACCCGTCTGCCCGCTGGCGCTCCCGCCAGGCGCGAACCTTCGCCCGGTTGCCGCACGTCGACATCGAGCACCACCTCCCCGAGCGGTTCTTCGAACGGTCGTAGAAGACCGAACGGCAGGTCTCGTCGGCGCAGAGCTTGAGGTGGTCGAAGCTCTCGTCGAAGGCGCTCACGAACGCGATCGCGACGACCGCGCCGTACGCAGCCGCCACGCCCGTGCCCCTCGGCTCCAGAGTGGGGGGGTGTGCGGCATGGAAGTGCGGGTGCAGGCCGGACGCGAGCCCGATCCGGTCGAGCACGTCGGCGTCGCGCGCCGAGACCGGCTCGTCGTCGCCGGCCAGGATCAGGTTCCGGATCGCATCTCGGAGGCCGAGATAGGTCTCACGGTCGGCGTCGGTGAAGCGTTCCTGTTCCGAGAGGAGGTTCCGCTCGACGAGGAAGCCGCGGATCTGCTCGGCGGGGGGTTCGAGGTGCGTCCCCTCGGCGTCGTGGACGTGCAGGTTGAGGAACCGCTGGAGGAGCTCGAGGTCTCCGGGTGCCGGGGGGGTGTCCCCGTGCGGCGAGAAGTCGAACGCAGCCATGATCCCCCGAGTGTACACCGTCGAAATCGGTTGACAAGTTACGCTAACCGACATAGGATCCGTCGAAGGTTACTGCCCTCGGAGACGCCGAGCCGAGAAGAAACCAAGAAGGCCGAGAAGGGGAGGTGCAGGGATGCTCACACCGTCGATGTTCGGCGAGATGGGTCGGATCCGAGCCGGGTCCCTGCGCGACGACGCGCGAGGTGGTCGCCGCCGGCGGCCGATGCGGCGACGACGGGACGCGATCCGGGCGGCCGTCGGCGCTCGGCTCGTGAGCGCCGGCTTCCGGCTGCTGCGAGGGGTGGCCTGATGGAAACGGTCGAGATCGTGCTGACGGTCCTCGTCGTGGCGTTGCTGTGGGTGGCCGCGGTGGCGTTCGGCCGTGACTCCCGCGAGGACGGCGTGCGGCGATCCGGGGGCGACCGGCGCGACCGGGCCCTGCGGCTCTAGCCACGGTGATCGGATCCCTGCCTCGTACGATGATCGCGTGACGCTCGAGTTCACCGACTGGGCCATCGAGATCCTGCAACGCACGCACGATGCCGCCCGCAGGTTCAACCCCGCGGCCACCGTTCGGATCCATCGGACGGGCGACGGGGTGGCGTTCGATCTCACGGACGAGCGCGAGGACGGGGACGAGCTGGTGACCGAGCACGGTTTCGAGCTGTGGGTGGCGTCGGGGCTCGAGGGCACGGTCGACGTGGTCGAACCCCACGACCGGCTCGTCCTGCGGCCGCCCGGCGATCCCGAGCGCAGCGTTCGGTCGGCGCACTGACCCGAACGCCGATCGCAAAACGGCCCTCTCCCGATGACCCGCGCACGGCGCGGGCTACACTTCCCTCACCGTGACCCCCGTTCCGAAACCCCCATCCGCGCTCCGCGCCCTCGGCGGCGCCGGCCCGGTCATGCTGATCGGAGGCGCCGAGGACAAGGTTCGGGACAAGCTGATCCTGTCGCGGTTCGCGACCTTCGCCGGGGGGCCCGAAGGCCACGTCGTGCTGATCGCGACTGCCTCCTCGCTCGGCGACGTCGCCACCGAACGCTACCGGGAGCTGTTCGAGGGTCTCGGGATCGGCAGCGTGACCGGCCTGCGGCCCGAGGAGCGGTCCGAGGCCGAGGACCCCGAGCTCGCATCCGCCCTGCACGACGCGACCGCGATCTTCCTCACGGGCGGGAACCAGCTCCGCCTGTCCTCGGTCGTCGCCGGCACCCGCCTCGCCGATGCGATCCACCGGGCGCACGACCGCGGCGCGGTGCTCGCCGGGACCTCGGCCGGCGCGAGCGCGATGGCGACGCACATGATGGCGTTCGGTCGTGGGGGCGAGACCCCCAAGCAACGCATGGCGCAGCTCGCCGCAGGGCTCGGCGTGCTGGAGGGCGTCGTCGTCGACCAACACTTCGAGCAGCGCGGCCGGTTCGGGAGGCTGCTCGCCGTGATCGCGCAGTCACCGTCGTTGCTCGGCATCGGTTTGGACGAGGACACGAGCGCGATCGTCTACGCCGCTCGAACGATGGAGGTGGTCGGCAAGGGCGCCGTGACGGTGATCGACGGTTCCCGCGTGCAGACCGACGCCCACCAGGCCAAGGGCCACCGGCCGATCATGGTCTCGGGCGCGGTGGTGCACTCGCTGCCCGACGGCTCCTGGTTCGACCTGCGCGGCCGCGCGCTGCTCGCCGAGGCGCCCGGGGTGGAACGCGAGGCCTCGGAGTGAGCGACAGCCGGACCCGCTCGCGAGCGGACCGCCGGCGGGCGAAGGACGAGCCGACCGCGGCCAAGCGTCCTCTCGCGCCGGACCTCGAGGTGGTCGAGACGCAGGTGTTCCGGGGTCCGAACTACTGGTCGTACGACCCCGCGATCCGGCTGCTCGTCGACCTCGGCGCGCTCGAGGACTGGCCGTCGAACACGATCCCGGGCTTCGTCGACGGTCTGTTGGAGATGCTCCCGGGCATCGCCGAGCACTCGTGCTCCCTCGGCCGTCGTGGCGGGTTCGGCGAGCGGTTGAGGGAAGGGACGTGGCTCGGGCACGTCGCCGAGCACATCGCGCTCGAGCTCCAGCGCGAGTCCGGCGCCCACGTGTACCGCGGCAAGACCCGGAGCGCCGGCGAGGCCGGGCGCTACAACGTGATCTACGGCTACTGGGAGGAGCGGGTCGGCCTGGCCGCCGGCGACCTGGCGGTCCGCCTCGTGAACCAGCTCGTGCGGCCGGCGGAGGAGTTCGACTTCCTCGTCGAGCTCGAGCGCCTGATCCTGCTGGCGGAGCGGCGTGCGTTCGGCCCGTCCACGCAGGCGATCATCGACGAGGCCGCCAGCCGCGACATCCCCTGGATCCGGCTGAACGAGGCCTCGCTGGTCCAGCTCGGCTGGGGGAAGTACCAGCAGCGGATCCGCGCGACGATGACGTCCAAGACGAGCGCGCTCGCCGTGGACATCGCCGGCGACAAGCACGTGACGCGGGTGCTGCTCGCATCGGCCGGTTTGCCGGTGCCGCGCGGCCAGATCGTGCAGAGCGAGGCCGAGGCCGTCGCCGCGGCCACCAAGATCGGGTTCCCCGTGGTCACCAAGCCGCTCGACGGCAACCACGGGCGCGGCGTCGGGCTCGACCTGCGGACCGAGGAGGACGTCCGGACGGGGTTCCGGCGGGCGCTGCCCGAGGCCCGTCGCGGGCAGGTCGTCGTCGAGAGCTTCGTGACCGGCAACGACTACCGGGTCCTCGTCGTGGGAGGCCGGATGGTCGCGGTGGCCGAACGGGTCCCCGCGCACGTCGTCGGCGACGGCACCCACACGGTCTCCGACCTGGTCGAGATCGCCAACTCGGATCCCCGTCGCGGGATCGGACACGAGAAGGTGCTCACGCGGATCAGGGTCGACGACGCCGCGATCGAGCTGCTCCGCAAGCAGGGGTACGGCCTGGACGACGTGCCGGCCGCCGAGGCGTTCGTGAAGCTCGCGGCGACCGGCAACATGTCCACGGGCGGGAACTCGATCGACCGAACGTGGGAGGCGCACGAGGAGAACGTCGAGATCGCGGAGGAGGCCGCCCGCGTCGTGGGGCTCGACGTGGCCGGGATCGACTTCCTCGCGCCGGACATCACCGAGCCCGTCCGCGAGACGGGCGGCGCGATCGTCGAGGTGAACGCCGCCCCGGGATTCCGGATGCACACGAACCCGACCGAGGGCGAGGCCCAGTTCGTCGCGAAGGACGTCGTCGACCTGCTGTTCCCCGGCGGCACGCCCTCGCGGATCCCGATCGTCGCCGTCACCGGTTCGAACGGCAAGACCACGACCACGCGGATGATCTCGCACATCTTCAAGGGGATGGGCCGCTCGGTGGGCATGACCACGACCGACGGCATCTACATCGACGAGCGTCTGGTCAAACGCGCCGACGCGAGCGGACCGAAGTCGGCGCAGATGGTCCTGCAGAACCCACGGATCGACTTCGCGGTGTTCGAGACGGCGCGAGGAGGGATCCTCCGCGAGGGTCTCGGGTACGGCAAGAACGACGTCGGGGTGGTCCTGAACGTGACCGGCGACCACCTCGGGCTGAAGGGCATCGACTCGCTCGAGCAGCTCGCGGCCGTCAAGCAGGTGGTGGTCGAGGCCGTCCCGAAGACCGGTTGGGCCGTCCTGAACGCGGATGACGAGCTCGTCGCGGGGATGCGTAAGGCCTGCAGCGGCTCCGTGATCCTGTTCTCGATGCGGGAAGGCAACGACCTCGTCGATCGCTGGGTGCGACGCGGGGGCAAGGCGGTCGTGCTCGAGAAGGGTCCGCGCGGGGAGATGATGGTGATCAGGGAGGGGCGCCGGACCATGCCGATCGCCTGGGTGCACACGCTCCCCGCGACCTTCGAGGGGCGCGCCCGCATGATGGTGCAGAACGCGATGGCGGCAGCGGCCGCGGCGCACGCCGCTGGCGCGCACCTCCACGACATCCGTCAAGGGCTGCGCTCGTTCACGACCTCGATCTACCAGGCGCCGGGGCGGCTGAACGTGTTCGATCTCCACGGCGTCAAGGTGTTGATCGACTACGCGCACAACGCGGCCGGTCTCGAGACGCTCGGCGACTTCGTGGAGCGGCTCACGACCGACGCGCCGAACGGCGGCCGGCCGGGGCAGGCGTCGTGGAGCGCGAACCTGCGCGTCGCGGTGGTCGCGACCGCGGGGGACCGGCGCGACGAGGACATGCGTCAGCTCGGGCGCGTCGCCGCCCGGCACTTCGACGACGTGATCATCCGGGAGGATCGCAACACGCGAGGACGCAGGCGCGGCGAGACCGCTGCGCTCATCCTCGAGGGGGTCCGCGAGGCGATCGCGTCGGGCGCGCGCGCGGGGAACGCCGAGATCGTCGTCGACGAGATGGAAGCGGCCCGCAAAGCGCTCGACCGGTCGCGCCCGGGAGACCTCGTCGTGCTGTGCGTCGACCACGCCACCGACGTCTTCAGGGAGCTCGAATCCCGCCGCTCGCTCGCCGCCCCCACGATCTTCGCCTCGACCGAGGGCAACGGTCAGGTCGAGGAATCCGGCGGCGATCCCGACCTGCTCGGCGTCTGACCGCCGTGGATCCCTCACGGGTTCGGGAGGTGCTCGAACGCACCCGCGACGAGCTCCGGGCCGAGCTCGCGACGCTCACCGCCGCGCCCCGCGATCCGATGGGCGCCGTGTCGTTCGGCAAGCGCGTCGGCGAGGGCACGTCGCAGGCGGTGGAGCGCATCGCGCAGGTCGACGCGGCGAAGCGGCTCGACGCGAAGCTCGACGACGTCGTGCGCGCGCTCGAGAAGCTGGACGACGACTCCTATGGTCGCTGCGACGTCTGCGGCTCTCCGATCGGGCGTGCTCGGCTGGAGGCGATCCCGTGGGCGGTCCGCTGCATCGACCATGCCGCCGGGCCCCGTTGAGGGACCGACCGTCTATCCGACGGTGATCACCCGCGCGGTCCGGGAGCTCTCGAGCGCGGCCTCGATGATCTCAAGCACCGCGACCGAGTCGTCCGGATCCACGGGGGGCGGTGTGCCCGCTCGGAGCGACGCCTCCACACCCTTGTAGAACTCGGGGTAGGCCCCGGGCTCGGTCTCGATGGTGCGTTCGACCTCGCCGGTTGAGACGCGGCCCCACCGCTCCGGCGGTTCGCGCCCCCACGCGGGATCGTCGGGCAGCGCCCCTTCGCTCAGCGCTTGCTCCTGCACGTCCAGCCCGAACTTCTCGAAGGCCGCGCGCAACCCGAGCAGCCGCATCCGCGGCCCGCGGATCGCGGCGAGGACGCTCATCCACAGGTGGCTCCGCACACCCGACCCGTGCTCGAGCGCGACGAAGACGTCGTCGTCGACCTCGGCAGACGGTCGCCGGCGGTCGACCTCCGCGTAGACGGTTCGTGGCGGGCCGAACGCCACGACCGCCTGATCGATCAGGTGGCTCCCCAGATCGAACAGGAGGCCGCCGGCCTCCTGCGGGTCCCCTCGTTCACGCCAGACCCCCTCGCGGACCTGCGGACGCCACCGCTCGAACCGTGACTCGAAGCGGACGACCGGGCCGAGCGCATCCTCCGAGAGCAGCCGGCGCACCGTGAGGAAGTCCCCGTCCCATCGGCGGTTCTGGAAGACCGTGAGGAGCAGATCGCGCTCGGCGGCCTCGGCCACCAACCGACGGCCGTCCTCGGCAGTCGGCGCCATGGGCTTGTCGATCACGACCGGGAGTCCGGCCTCGAGCGCGGCCAGCCCGAGGGGCACGTGGGAGCGGTTCGGCGTCGCCACGACGACGAGGTCGTGGTCGGCCGCTCGCTCCCACAACGCCTCGACGTCGTCGAGCAGCACGGCGTCCGGATGGTCCGAGCTCGCGCGGGCCCGCCGCCCGGGATCCCGGGTCACGATCGTGTCGAGCGACATGCCGGGGGTGGACGACATGAGGGGCCCGTGGAAGACCGCGCCCGCGAGGCCGTACCCGATCAGCGCGATCCTGATCGGATCCCCCGGACGATCAGCCACTCGGCAACCGCGTCCGACGAGCCATGGTCCGCGTCAGCCTACGGTCTCACCACGATCCTCAGCGTCCGAGGGTCGGGGCGGGGGTCCAGCAGGATCTCCGGGACCTCGTCGAGCGAGACCGTTCGCGACGGCAGTCGTTCGAGCGGGACCGATCCTGAACTGGCCAGGTCGCGCGCGCGTCGGTAGTCGTCGACGGTCGAGCCCGTGCTCCCCACCAGCCGGAGGTGTCGGTAGTGCACGAGGTTGGCGTCGATGGGGGCGCCGTCGCGGGAGCCGGCGAACGCATGGACCCGACCCCCGACGTCGACGTGTTCGACGGCCCACGACAGGGCCTCGACGCCCGGGGGCGGTCACGAGCGCCGCCACCGGAGGCGATCCGAGCGCCGCTGCGACGTCGTCCCCGGGCCCGAGCGCCGCGTCCGCGCCGAGCTCGGCCGCGAGTCGGCGCCGAGCCTCGGATCGTTGGACGACGACCACCCGCGCGCCCATCGCCTGGAGCGCCCACATCCCGATGATCCCGAGCGTGCCGGCGCCCACGACGACGGCGACCTCGTCGCTCGTCACGCCGAGCATCGCCACGGCGTGGAGGCAGCAGGCGAGCGGTTCGATCGAGGGCGCGAGGTCGAACGGGAAGCCGTCGAGCGGCACCGCGTGGCGCTCGGGCACGACGATCCACTCGGCGAGACCGCCGTCACGCTGGATCCCGATGTCCACGTGGTCGGGGCAACGGTTCTCCAGTCCGAGCGCGCACGACGTGCACCGACCGCAGCCCACGTTCGGCTGCACGCCGACCTCCGTCCCGTCCAGGAGAACGCCGGCGACCTCGTGCCCAGGGATCCTCGGTACCGGCGTCCCCATCCTCGCGAGCCGTCGGTCTGTCCCGCAGATCGCCGCCGCATCCACGCGGATCGACACCTCGCCCGGCCCCGGTTCGGGCGTCGCGAGCTCGACCGTCCCGACGCGACGGGGGCCGTCGATCCGCACGGCCTTCATGCGGAGGAGCTTCGCAGGCGGTCGACACCGGTGCACTCCCTGAGCGCGGAGTGGTGTGACTTGCGCCTCCGACCACCCCGGCATAGGCTCGGGCACCGATTTCAGATGTCGCGGGGACGGGTCCGCCGACGGTTTCTGCCTCGCTCGGGAGAAGGGGGAGCTATGCATCGCACCATTCGTTCGATCTTGGTGGTGGTCGCCGTGCTCGGGCTCGTCGCCGCCGCGTGTAGCGACGACAACGGAGGCGAGACGGGTACCACCGGAGGGACGACCGGCTCGGCGACCTCCGGCGGCCCGATCTGGGTGTTGCTGCCCGACACCGCCTCGTCCGACCGATGGGAGGGCGACGACCTCCCGCTCTTCACGCAATCGTTCGAGGACGCGGGTCTGGTCAACGGTGAGGACTTCAACATCGTCAACGCCGAGGGCGATTCCGCGACGCAGCAGTCGCAAGCGGAGCAGGCGATCGCCGACGGCGCCAGCGTGATCGTACTGACGAGCCTGGACACGGGCTCGGGTGCCACGATCATCGACCAGGCCAAGGAGGCCGGCGTCCAGGTCATCGAGTACGACCGGTTCAACACGGGCGGCTCCGGCGGCGTGGCGTACGTGAGCTTCGACAACGTCGCCGTGGGCAAGGCGATGGCCACCGCGATGGAGCCGGCGATCGACGCCCTCGGGCTCCCCGAGCCGCAGGTCGTGATGCTGAACGGCGGCGAGGAGGACAACAACTCGTTCCTGTTCCGCGACGGCTACGCCGAGACCGTCGAGGCGCGCGTCGACGCCGGCGACTGGGCGCTGGTCGACGATCAGTTCGTGCCCGGGTGGGACAATGCCGAGGCGCAGACGATCATGGAGCAGATCCTGGTCTCGGCGAACAACAAGGTCGACGCGGTGTTCGCCGCCAACGACGGTCTCGCCCAATCGACCATCAACGCCGTCGAAGCTGCGGGGTTCGGTCCGATCCCGGTGAGCGGCCAGGACGCGACGGCCGAGGGGATCCAGAACGTCGCCCTCGGCAACCAGACGGTGAGCGTCTACAAGCCGATTCAGGACGAGGCAGGGGTCACGGCCGCGATCGCGCTCGCGCTTCGCGACGGCGGCAGCTACGAGGACGCCGCGACCAGCTACCAGTCGGCGCTCGCGTCTGGGGGTTCGGGTGTCTCGATCATCGGCATCAACGCCGCGGACGGCACGCCGGCCGACTCGCCCACGGGGGACGGGGTCGTTCCCTACGTGGCCCTGGTCCCGATCGGCGTGACGATCGACAACATCGCGGACACGGTGATCGCCGACGGGTTCCGGACGATCGAGGAGATCTGCACCGGGGACGTCGCGAAGACCGACTTCTGCCAGGAGAACGCGGCCTAGCGGGAGACGGAAGACGAGCCAGGCGGGAGCGCCGGAAACGGCGCTCCCGTAAGGTCCGGTCGTTGCGGAGAATGACGAGGAGGGCCTGTGGCTGACACACCGCTGCTCGAGTGCGTCGGCGTCTCGAAGTCGTTCGGGGCGGTCCGCGCGCTCTACCGCGTCGACTTCGAGGTCAGGCGCGGGGAGGTGATGGCGCTCGTCGGCGACAACGGCGCCGGAAAGTCGACGCTCATCAAGAGCGTGGTCGGGATCCACCCGTTCGACGAGGGCGAGGTGCGGTTCGAGGGGCGCCCCATCGCCATCCACGGTCCCCGCGATGCGGCCAAGCTCGGCATCGAGGTCGTCTACCAGGATCTCGCGCTCGCGGACAACCTCGACGTGGTGGCCAACATGTTCCTCGGCCGGGAACGGACCCGTGCCGGGGTCGTGCTCGACGAGCCGAGCATGGAGCAGTCCTCGCGCGAGACCCTCGACAGCCTCTCCGTCACCTCGCTCCGCTCGGTCCGCCAGATCGTGGCCGGCCTGTCCGGGGGTCAGCGACAGGCGGTGGCCGTCGCCAAGTCGGTGATGTGGAACTCGAAGCTCGTGATCCTCGACGAGCCCACCGCCGCCCTGGGGGTCGCGCAGACGCGCCAGGTGCTGGATCTCGTTCGCCGGCTGGCGGAGCGCGGCCTCGGCGTGGTCATCGTCTCCCACAACCTGCACGACATCTTCGAGTGCGCGAACCGGATCACGGTGCTGAGACTCGGTCAGCGGGTCGCGCTCTTCGAGCTGGCGCAGACGAACCAGGAGGAGGTCGTGCACGCCATCACGGCAGGGAAGCTGACGCACGTACCGGGGATGGCCGACGCCCCGGTGGAAGCATGACGACCGAACCGCGCGACACCACGCCGGAGGTCGAGGTCGGGACGGGCGTGTCGGCCACCGAGCTGCCCGCCCTCGGCACAGGACCGTCGACTGCCCAGGAGTCCGTCGCCGCCTACCTGAGCCGGAGATGGGAAGCCATCCGGGGCGGCGAGCTCGGGTCGATCCCCATCGTGATCGGCCTGGTCGTGATCGCCGTGGTGTTCGGGATGCTCGACGACACCTTCTTCACGCCTCGCAACTTCACGAACCTGCTCCTGCAGATGGCGGCGGTGGCGACGATCGCGATCGGGATCGTGTTCGTGCTCCTGATCGGGGAGATCGACCTGTCGGTCGCCTTCGTGAGCGCCGTCGGGGGTGTCCTTATGACCCTCCTGCTTCGGCCCGAGGCCTCGAACTGGCCGGCATGGGCGGCGATCGGCGTCGCGCTCGCCGTCACGACGATCATCGGGTTCCTGCACGCGATCGTGATCACGAAGTTCGGTGTGCCCTCCTTCGTGGTGACGCTGGCCGGCCTGCTGATCTGGTCGGGCGTCGTCCTCATCATGACGACCCAGTACTCGACGTCCGGGACGATCCGCATCCAGAACGACACGGTCATCGGGATCGCGAACGACTTCCTGTCCACGTTCTGGGGGTGGGCGGTCGGTGTCCTCGTGGTGGTGGGGTACGCGATCTCCCAGATCCAGACCGCTCGCTCTCGTCGCCGAGGAGGTCTGTACGCGAAGCCCGGGGTGGTGATCGCCGCCCAGACCGTCGGCCTGGCCGTGGTGACGTTCGCGGCGATCGGGTACGCGAACCAGGACCGAGGCGTCCCGAAGGTCACCGTGATCCTCCTGGTGTTCCTCGTGTTCTGGTCGTTCGTGGCGGCGCGCACGCGTTTCGGACGCCATGTCTACGCGGTCGGCGGCAGCGCCGAGGCCGCTCGCAGGGCCGGGATCAGCGTCGACCGTGTCCGGATCGCGGTGTTCATGATCGGCGGGTTCATGGCCGGCGTGGGCGGGATCATCCTGGCCTCCAGGCTCCGTTCGGTGGCGACGGGCTCGGGCGGGGGCGAACTGCTCCTCAACGTGATCGCGGCGGCCGTGATCGGCGGCGCGAGCCTGTTCGGCGGGATCGGGCGGGTCGTCGCGGCGCTGCTCGGCGCGCTCGTCATCGCGTCGATCGACAACGGCCTGGGGCTGCTCGGGCTCTCCTCAGGCACCAAGTTCGTGATCACCGGCCTGGTCCTGCTCGGCGCGGTGCTGCTCGACGCGCTCGCGAAGCGCCGGCGGGCCGCTCGAGGGGCCGTGTAAGAGCGGTCTGGAGGTGGTGGCACGATGACGTACGAACCCCGGCCGGAGCATCGGTTCTCCTTCGGCCTGTGGACCGTGGGGAACATCGGGATCGATCCCTTCGGGGACCCTGTGCGCGAGGCTCTGTGGCCCGTGCAGCTCGTGGAGCTGCTGGCTGAGGTCGGCGCGTGGGGCGTGAACCTGCACGACAACGACCTCGTCCCGATCGACGCGAGCCCGCACGAGCGTGAGCAGATCGTCTCCGATTTCCGCAAGGCGCTCGACGCGACCGGCCTGGTTGTGCCGATGGCGACCACGAACCTTTTCCGCGATCCCGTCTTCCGCGACGGCGCCTTCACGGCGAACGATCCACGGGTCCGCGCGCTCGCGATCCAGAAGACGATGCGCGCGATCGACCTCGGGGTGGAGCTTGGGGCAACGACGTACGTGTTCTGGGGGGGTCGAGAGGGTGTGGAGACCGACTCGTCGAAGGATCCCCTGTTGGCCCTGGACCGGTACGCGGACGCGCTGAACTTCCTGTGCGGCTACGTCAAGGAGCAGGGGTACGACTTGCGGTTCGCGCTCGAGTCCAAGCCGAACGAGCCGCGGGGCGACATCTACCTGGCGACCACGGGTGCGATGCTCGCGTTCATCACCACGCTCGAGCACTCGGACATGGTGGGGGTGAACCCGGAGGTCGCGCACGAGCACATGGCGGGGCTCAACTCCACGCACCACGTCGCGCAAGCATGGTCGATGGGCAAACTGTTCCACATCGACCTGAACGACCAGATACCGGGGCGATACGACCAGGACCTGCGGTTCGGCTCCGCGAACCCCAAGGCCGCGTTCTTCCTCGTGAAGTTCCTCGAGGACGTGGGGTACGCCGGGAGCCGCCACTTCGACGCCCATGCCTATCGGACGTCGGACTATGAGGACGTGAAGGCGTTCGCGCGCGGATGCATGCGGACCTACCTGATCCTGAAGGAGAAGGCCGAGCGTTGGAACGCCGACCCCGAGATCCAGGCGCTCGTCGCGCAGATCGGCGAGGACGACGGGTCGATGACCCCCTACCTCGGCCCGTACTCGCAGGAACGAGCGGAGGCCCTCGGCCGGCTCGAGCTCGATCGGCGCGCGTTGGCCGCGCGCGGCCAGCCGTACGAGCGGCTGGATCAACTCACGATCGACCTCCTGCTCGGGGCTCGGTGACGCCCGAGGCATCCCGAGTTCGGCCGTCTGGAAGTCGCCGGGCGTGAGCGTCCTGGGGTTGGACGTCTCGACCACGGCCACGAAAGCGGTGATCCTGGGTCGCTCGGGCGCCGTTCGATCGTCGGCGGCCGTCGAGTACCCGTTCGAGGCGCCGCACCCGCGCTGGAGCGAACAGGACCCGAACGTCTGGTGGTCCTCCGCCGTGGGCGCGATCCGGACGGCGATCGGCGAGGCCGGCGGCGACGAGGTGGAGGCGGTCGGGCTCACGGGTCAGATGCACGGGCTGGTGACGCTTGACGCCCGTGACCGGATCCTGCGTCCCGCGATCCTGTGGAACGACCAACGGACCGGGGCCGAATGCGACGAGATCCGCGACGTGATCGGTCGCGAGCGCCTGATCTCGATCACGGGGAACGACGCCCTCCCGGGGTTCACGGCGCCCAAGCTGCTCTGGGTGCGCCGTCATGAGCCTCAGGTCTGGTCCGAGATCGCACACGTCCTGTTGCCGAAGGACCTCATTCGGCTCCGGCTCACCGGGGATCACGCGGTGGACCGGGCGGACGGCGCCGGGACGCTCCTGTTCGACCTCGCTCGGCGTGACTGGTCGGACGAGGTCGTGGCCGCCCTCGGGATCGACCCCTCCTGGCTCCCGCGGACGTTCGAGGGCACTGACGTGACCGGCTCGGTCACGGGGGAGGCCGCCGAGGCGACCGGCCTTCGCGCGGGCATCCCGGTGGTCGCGGGCGGCGGCGATCAATCCGCGGCCGCGGTCGGCGTGGGGGCCGTCGAACCGGGCGTGGTCTCGCTCTCGCTCGGGACCTCGGGGGTCGTGTTCACCTCGACGGACCGACCGGTCGTCGAGCCCGAGGCGCGCCTGCACGCGTTCTGCCATTGCGTGCCGGATCGGTGGCACGTGATGGGTGTCATGCTCTCGGCGGCCGGGAGCCTCCGGTGGTTCCGCGACGCGCTGGCGCCGGGCGTCGGCTTTCCCGAGCTCGTCGAGGAGGCGGGCGCAGTGCCGGCCGGCAGCGACGGCCTGCTGTTCCTCCCATACCTCAGCGGGGAGCGGACGCCCCATCCCGATCCAGCGGCGCGCGGTGCGTTCGTCGGCCTCACACTCCACCATGGCCGCGCGCACCTCACGCGAGCCGTCCTCGAAGGCGTCGCGTTCGGGCTGCGCGATTCGCTCGAGCTGACGAAGGCGCTCGGAGCCCCGGTGTCGGGGCCGATCCGCGCGACCGGAGGCGGGAGCAGGGCTCCTGTCTGGCGCCGGATCCTCTCGGACGTGCTCCAGGCACCCGTCGCGACCACCACGACATCCGAGGGAGCGGCGCAGGGCGCGGCGATGCTGGCCGCCGTCGGTCTCGGATGGTTCGCAAACGTCGAGGATGCCTGCCGCGCGCTCGTGCGGCTCGGCGAGGTTGTCGATCCGTCGGGCGACGTGTCGGCCTACGACGATGCCTATGCGCGCTACCGGGCGCTCTACCCGGCGCTCGCGCCCACGTTCCACTCGCTCGCGTGAGGCTCGGCTCCGGCGACTAGGCGCGCTGTCCCGCTCGGAAGACGGCCTCGATCACGCGCAAGTTCCCGATCGCGTCGTCGGGGGGGATCGGCGGCGGTTCACCGTCGAGCGCCGCGTTCGCGAACCGCTCCGCCTGGATCGTGTACATGTCCGCCGCCGGGAACGTGAGCGTCTCGGAGTGGGGGTTGGCCGGCGGGTCGCCGCCCGACGTCACGGTGATCTCTGCCGGGCGATCCGGCGGGATATTGAACGGGATGCCGATCGAGATCCGGCCCTCGGTGCCGTAGATGTGCACGCGCTGGTCGGGTTCGGAGCGAGTGGAGCACGCGAAGGTGGCGACGTCCTCGCCGAACGCCAGGAGCGCCGAGGTCAGCACGTCGGTACCTGTCTCGTCGCGTGTCAACGACGCCTCGACCCTTGTCGGCTCGCCTCCGAACAGCATCCGGGACAGGTTGATGCAGTAGCAGCCGATGTCGTAGAGCGCGCCGCCGCCGAGTTCGGGCAGGTTGCGGATGTTGCGAGGGTCGTCGTTGTAGTAGGAGAACCAGCTCTGGACGGCGCGCAGCCTCCCGATCCGGCCCG
The DNA here is from genome assembly GCA_967797495.1 of uncultured bacterium. Taxonomy (GTDB): domain Bacteria; phylum Actinomycetota; class UBA4738; order UBA4738; family HRBIN12; genus DASSJM01. The sequence goes on along the minus strand of CBRGMI010000001.1, from coordinate 8,561 downwards.
AGGCGACGAGGTCGCGGACGGCCTCCCACGACGGATGCAGCCGGTACATGAAGGCCTCCATCAGCACGATGCCCTCGGAGGCGCACGCCTCCACCATCCGCCCGGCCTCGGCCGCGGTCATCGCGAGCGGCTTCTCACAGAGGACGTGCTTGCCGGCCCGGGCCGCGGCGATCGTCCACGCTGCGTGGTCGTTGTTCGGGAGCGGGATGTAGACGGCGTCCACCTCGGGATCGGCGAGCAACGCCTCGTAGGCCCCGTGGGCTCGGGGGATCCCGAGGTCGCCGGCGACCCGCGCGGCTCGCTCGCCGTCCCGCGACGCGATCGCGACGACCTCGCATCGCTTTGCCTTCTGGGTCGCGGGGATCACCTTGCGGACGCCGATGTTCGCGGTCGACACGATCCCCCAGCGGAGCACCTTCTCGCTCATCCCCACGACGCCTCCGCCATCGGCCGGAACGCGACCTCGAGGATCCGATGGGTCCTCGGCCGGGTGAGCACGAAGAGCACGGCCTCCGCCACGTCGTCCGCCGACATCATGTGCTCAAGCTCGGGCATGTCGGGCGTGCGTCCCCGGCCCATCGCGAACTCCGTCGCGACGCCGCCGGGGCACACGTTCGTGCATCGGACGCCTCGGGGACGGAGCTCGTGGTCGAGCGCTCTCGTGAGGCCCACCTGCGCGAACTTCGACGCGCAGTAGGCGGCCTCGAACGGCAGGCCGCGTCTGCCGGCCTCCGACGCGATCGTGATCACGTCGGCCGCCTCGCTGCGCAGGAGGTGCGGGAGCGTCGCTCGGAGCGTGTACAGGGCGCCCTTCACGTTGACGTCGACGATCTCGTCGAGCTCGTCGTCCGGCAGATCCAGGAACGGTCCGTAGGATCCGACGCCCGCATTGACCACGACGATGTCGAGCGTGCCGAAGCGCTCCACGACCTCGTTGGCCAACGCCCGGATCGCCGCCGGATCGCGCACGTCGCACGGGCGCGCGACGGCGCTCTCGAGCCCGAGATCGGATCCGCTTCGGGAGGCCAGCCCCAGCCGAGCCCCCTCATCCGCGAGGGACCGGGCCACCGCGGCCCCGATCCCTCCGCTCGCTCCCGTCACGAGCGCCACCTTGCCCTGCAGTCGCATCGCTTCCCCTTTCGCTCGTCCAACCGCAAGCATCCCTCGCATCTGGGTCAGAGCGCCAAACGGGTCAAAGGTGTTGCCTTGACGTGCCTGAGCGCACGCCGATAGCGTCCCCCTGCCTGCGGCCACCCATCGCTCGTCGACGCTCGGGAGGTGTCCACCAACGACCTCGCTGGCCACGCCGCGCTCCATAGCGATCTGCGTCTTCGTCCTGCTCCTCGCCGCTTGCACCTCGGAGCCCGCCGCCGAGCCGACGACGCCGAAGACCGACACCTCGGAGGCGACCGGACTCCGGTTCGTGGACGTCGCGTCCGAGGTCGGGCTCGACTTCCGGCAGGGCGCCTTCCACTGGGACGTCGCGCCCGATCCCGCGGCGATGATGGGAGGGGGGGTCTGCTGGCTCGACTATGACGCGGACGGTTGGCTCGACCTGTTCGTGGTGAACTCGTACGCCCTGTCCGAGGCCGATCGGTGGCAACAGGAGGGCGGCCTCCCGCGGAGCGCGCTCTTCCACAACGTCGGTGGCGAGTTCGTCGACGTCAGCTCGGGATCCGGAACCGATCTCGCCGTCCAGGGCAGCGGGTGCGTCGCGGCCGACTTCGACCTTGACGGGAACACGGACCTGTACGTCACGACGGCGACCGTCGGAGTGCTGCTGTGGAACAAGGGGGACGGCACCTTCACGGAGGGGACCGAGGCGGCTGGCGTCCAGGCCTTTGGGTGGTACGCGGGTGCTGCCGTCGGCGACGTCGACGGGAACGGATGGCCAGACCTGTTCCTGGCCGGATACGCGAACGTCAACGCGCCGATCGAGGGCGCGACGCAGGGGTTTCCGAACACCAAGCTCGGGGTGCGCGACCTGCTCTACCTGAACGAGGGCGCCGGGGGCGACGGTCGCACGACGTTTCGGGAGGTGGGCGTGGAGGCGGGGCTCGAGGTCGTGGGCTTCGAGTACGGGCTCGGGGCGACGTTCTCGGACCTCGACCGCGACGGCGATCTCGACCTGTACGTGGCCAATGACACGAAGCCGAACCGCCTGTACGAGAACGTCGGGTGGCCCGGGGGTGTCCGGGCCGACCCCTCGGGGCTCGGGTTCCGGTTCGAGGAGCTCGCGGCCCGGGCCGGCGTGGCCGATCCGAACGCCGGGATGGGCGTGGCCGAGGCCGACTACGACGGCGACGGCCTCCCGGATCTGTTCGTGACCAACGCTCGCGGCCAGATGCACGCGGTGTACCGCGGGCAGCTCTCGGATCTGGTCAACCCCTCGTTCGCGGACGTGCGGGCCGATCTCGGTGCCGACCTGGGGGACTCGACCGGGTGGGGCGTCTCGTTCGCGGACCTGGACCTGGACACCGACCTCGACCTGTTCGTGGTCAACGGGGACGTGCCGGTCACCGACCTCGCTGCCGATGCCGAGCCGTTGGAGGCGCTCGGCAACCTCACCGCGCAGGGCGAGCCTGGGCGTTTCGACGACGTCGGCGAGGCGGTCGGCCTCGGGACGATCGGACCGATGCTCGCCCGAGGCAGCGCGGTCGCGGACTTCGACAACGACGGCGATCTCGACGTCGCGATCAACTCGATCGGCGGTCCCCTCGCGCTCCTGCGCAACGAGGGCGCGACCGGGCACTGGCTCGAGGTGCAGCTCGAGGGGTTCCACCCCGGCGCGGTGGTCACCGTCACCTTGCCTGACGGCCGTGAGCTGACCCGCGAGGTCCGAGCCGGCGGGAGCTACCTGTCGTCCGAGGATCCTCGCTCCCAGTTCGGCCTCGGCGATGCACGGAGGGTGACCAAGCTGGTCGTCCGGTGGCCGGGGGGACAGGAGACGGTGCTCGAGGACGTCGCCGCCGATCGGATCGTCCAGGTGGAGCCGCCGGGATGACGCGTTCCCGTCGTTGGATCGTCGGCGTCCTGGTGGCCGGAGCCGTTGGCCTGCCGAGCTGCACGGGCTCGAGCTCGGCCGACTACCTGATGGCCGACTGCCACCGCCGAGACTTCCAAGGGTGGTCCGTCGCTCGGGTCTGGGATGAGGCGCTGCTCGATGCGATCCGACGCGACGTTCCCGCGCCTACCGTGCACGCTCGCAACCTGTTCCACACGTCGGCGGCGATGTGGGACGCATGGGCCGCCTACGACTCTCGGGCGAACGGGTACTTCGTCCAAGAGAAGCTCCAGGCCGACGACGTACAAGCCGCGCGCGAGGTATCGATCAGCTACGCGGCCTATCGCCTCCTGCTGTGGCGCTACTCGCGAGCGGCGGGCCTGCAGGAGACGTTCGACGAGCTCGCCGCCACGATGCGATCGCTGTGCTACCGGATCGATTTCGTGAGCACCGAGGGGGATTCGCCGGCGGCGCTCGGCAACCGCATCGCGGCGGCGGCGATCGCGTTCGGGGAGAGCGACGGGTCGCTCGAACAGCAGCGGTACGTCGACACCGACTATCACCCGGTGAACGCTCCGCTCGTGGTCGCCGAGCCCGGGACGGAGATGGCGGATCCCAACCGCTGGCAGCCGCTCGCGCTCGCGCAGATCGTGGCCCAGAACGGTCTGCCGATCCCGGGCAGCGTCCAGCGGTTCGTCGGGCCTCAGTGGGGCCACGTGAAGGGGTTCGCGTTGCCCCCCGCGGCCGATGGGACGCCGATCGATCCCGGTCCGCCTCCTCGGCTCGGGGAGACCGATGCGGCGTACGAGCGGGCCGCGGTCGACGTGATCCGCTACAGCAGCGAGCTCGATCCGAGCGACGGCGTCCGGATCGACATCGGCCCGTCCGAACTCGGCGACAACACGCTCGGCACGAACGACGGCGACGGTCACGACCTGAACCCCGCGACGGGTGAGCCGTACGCGCCCGATGTGGTTCTCCGGGGCGACTTCGGGCGCGCCCTCGCCCAGTTCTGGGCGGACGGCCCGGCCTCGGAGACGCCCCCCGGTCACTGGAACACGATCGCCAACGCCGTGTCCGACACCCCCGGATTCGAGTTCCGGATCGGCGGGACCGGACCCGAGGTCGACCGGCTCGAGTGGGACGTGAAGCTCTACTTCGCGCTCAACGGCGCCGTGCACGACGCGGCGATCGCCGCCTGGGGTCTGAAGGGTTCGTACGACTCCGTCCGGCCGATCTCGATGATCCGTTACCTCGCGGGGCACGGCCAGTCCAGCGAGCCGAACGCGCCCTCCTACGACCCCGAAGGTCTCCCGCTGGTGCCCGGCCTGGTCGAGGTGATCACCCGCCGGTCGAGCGCTCCCGGCGCCCGCCACGAGGACCTTGCGGGCCACGTGAGGGAGATCGCGATCCGGGCGTGGCGGGGGAATCCCGAGGACCCCACCACCGAGAAGGCGGGGGTCGGGTGGATCCTCGCCACCGAGTGGGTGCCGTTCCAGCTCTCGACGTTCGTCACGCCGGCGTTCGCCGGCTACGTGTCCGGGCACAGCACGTTCAGCCGGGCCGCCGCCGAGGTCATGACGTCTTTCACGGGGGACCCGTACTTCCCCGGCGGTCTGTTCGAACAGACCGTTCCCGCGGATTCGCTCGCGGTGGAGCTCGGACCCAGCGAGGACGTCACCCTCGAGTGGGCCACGTACTACGACGCGGCCGACCAAGCGGGTGTTTCCCGGCTGTACGGGGGCATCCACATCCCGGCCGACGACTTCGGCGGCCGGCGGATCGGATCCCAGTGCGGCAAGGAAGCGTGGGCGCTCGCGCTGCGCTATTTCGACGGATCCCTAACTGCCTGACGGGGCGACCTCGATCCTTGGGCCGCGGCGCCCCCTGAAGCGAGCGTCCTTGCGCGTCTGACAAGCGTCTTCACGCGAGCGGGCGTCAGGCGTTTCGCGCCAGCCGCGTCGAGCCACGCGAACACCTCGGCCCGCATCCCGAGCGCGGTCACGCCGATCACGTCGCCGCGTTCCGAACGCGCGAGGACCCCCCGCAGCCCGGCGAGCTCGTCCGCGTAGACGTCGAGCTCGACGGCGCCGCCATCCTTCGCGCCGGCGACCAGCCGCTCGATCATGCTCTCGCGCTCGCGTCCCCGCAGGTAGCGCAGCAGTTCGGCGATCGCGAGGTGGTCGGAGCCGCGTGCGGCTCGGTACGCGAAGTCGTGCAGGATCCGGTCGGTGCGATCGCCGGCCGCGCAGATCACCAACCAGATCTCCGCGACGACCCACCGGAGGCCATCGCACATCTCGGTCAACCCCCGCATCCCGGCCTCGTTGTGCGCGTAATCGACGACGACGACGCGGCCGTCGAGCTCGAACAGGTTCGCCCGGCCCGGGTTGCGTTCGGGATCGGTGACGAAGGTCTTCAGTCCCCTCACGACCGCGCGTTCAGGCAGCCCGATCGCGAGCGCGGCGGAGGCCGCCTGCATCGCGTTCATCACGTTGTGGCCCGAGATGCCCGCGATCGTGACCGGCACGTCGACGAGCTCGACCAGCGGTCGCGTCGCGGAACCGTCGAGCACAGTGATCCAACCGTCCAGCGGGACCGTCGCGCGTCCGCCGCCGGCGAGCGCATCGCGGATCGCCGGGTGCCACGGGTCGTGCGAGCACAGCCACGTCCGTCCCGTCGAGCCGCGACGCATCGAGAGCACACGCGGGTCGTCCGCGTTCAGCACGTCCCAACCGTCCGGTCGCGTGATGCGCGTGATCGTCGCCTTGACCTCGGTCAGCTGGTCCAGGGTGTGGATGCCGTGCAGCCCCAGGTGGTCCTCGGATACGTTCGTCACGACCGCGACGTCGTTGTGCATCACGCCGATCCCGCGGAGCAGGATCCCGCCGCGCGCGGTCTCGAGGACCGCGACGTCCGGATCCTCGGCCAGCGCCCGCGCCGCGCCGCCGAACCCCGAGTAGTCGCCCTCCTCGATCAGCTCTCCGTCGCCGCGGTACACCCCGTCCGTGGACGAGTACGCGACGGTCCTGCGCGCCGACCGCACGATGTGCGCGAGCAGCCGGACCGTGGTGGTCTTGCCGTTCGTCCCCGTGACCGAGACCACCGGGATGCCCGGGTCGCGGACCTCGGGCTCGGTGCCAGGCTCGGCGGCCGCCACCCGTTCGGCGGCCTCGACGAGGAGGCGCTCCGCCGAACGGCGACCGCCCACCTCGTGCAGCAGCGGCGCAACCTCGCGACCGAGCGCCTCGGCGGCCCCGCGCCGACGCCAGGGGAACGCCACGACGACCTGGTCGCGTTCGGGACCCGGGCGGCTGCGGACCGCGAGCCGCACGCCGCTGGCCGTCGCGAGCCGCCACGTGAGTCGAGCTGCCAGCCGGGCGACCGTCCGTCGCCGCTGGTCGGATCCCGCCCGGCCCGGGTGTCCGATCGCGCCCACGCGTTCGAGCGCCGCGGCCAGGCGTTCCTCCGGGACCTCGAGCCAGCCCCCGACGGCGATCGTGAGCTTGACCGCGGGGCGGGGGAAGTACAGGTTCGGACCGTCGAGCACCCGGAGCTCGACCAGGTCGGCGCGCGGTGGGGCCACGGGCGCGAGCTTAGTCAGCCTGGGTCGCCGGCGTGGTACCGGCGGAACGCGGGCACGCGCCACGCGACGAGGCCGGCGCCGGCGATGCACAGCAGCCCTCCGGAGACGACCGAGGCCATGGGCGAGAACGCGGCCGCGACCAGTCCCGCCTCAAGATCGCCCAGCCGAGGGCCGCCGGTGACCACGAGGATGTGGATGCCGAACAGCCGTCCGCGCAGGTGCTCGGGGACGGTGACCTGCAGGATCGTGTTTCGGAAGATCGCCGAGATCACGTCGGCCGCCCCCGCCACCGCGAGGAAAAACACCCCGAGCCACAGGTGAGCGCCGACCAGGCCGAACGCGGCGATCCCCGCGCCCCACACCACGACGGCCCAGATGACGGCGAGTCCCTGGTGCCGGACGCGCCCGACCCACCCCGTCGTCGCGGCGCCGATGAACGCGCCGACCGCTGGCGCAGCAAACAGTAGGCCGACGACGGTGTCGCTCCGATCGAACTGCGTGAGGATCAACACCGGGAACAGGGCCCGTGGCATCCCGAACACCATCGCGATGATGTCGATCACGAACGTCGATTGGAGGACCTGCCGTCCGCGCAGGAACGCGAACCCCTCGCGGACCGCGCGCCATCCCACCGCCGTGCGCTCGCCGTCGGCCGGGGGCATGGGCCGGATCGAGATCGAAGCCAGGAGCAGCAGCCCGATCGAGATCAGATCGATCCCGTACGCCCACGAGAACCCGAGCGTCCCCACCACCACGCCCGCGAGCGCCGGACCGATCAGACCAGCCCCGTTCCAGACGATCTGGTTGAGGGCGGCCGCCGCGGGAAGTAGCCCTCGATCGAGCAGCCGGGGGGTCATCGCGCTCCGGGTCGGGCTGTCGATCGCACTCGTGGCCGCGACGCCGGCGACGGCCACGTAGATCAGCGCGAGCGGCGGATCGCCGTGCAGCGCGCCGGCAAACAGCAGTCCGGAGGACGCCAGGTAGCCGAGCTGGGACGCGATCAGGATCTTCCGCCGATCGAACGCGTCCAGGAATGTGCTCCCGCCGAGGGTTCCCGCCACGAGCCCGACGAACCCGACGAGTCCGAGGAGTCCGACGGCGGCCGTCGATTCGGTCAGCCGGAAGACCTGGACGTAGGTCGCGACGATCGTGAACTGCGACCCGAGGGTCGACGCGAGCAGTCCCAGCCACAGCCGACGGAAGTCGCGCGACGCGCGCAACGGCGTGACATCGACCGCGATCCGCCGGATCCTCGAGCGCGGGCGAGAGCGCTCGGTCCCGTCGTCGGCCATGGCCCGACGCTAGCAGGGGGTCCGCCCGTTGCTCAGCAGCACAGGAACCGAGTGGTCTGGCAGCGAGTCGTGTGTGGTGATGAGGGCCGCCCCGCTATGCCTTGCGATCCTCGCGACCGTTAGCGGCTGCGGAGCCCCGGGCCAAGCCGGGTCTGCGAGCCCCGCGGGCCTCCCGATCACAAGCGACCCGCAGACCGCCGAGACCTCAGCCGCGATCACTCCGGCCCCGGAGGTGACGGTCCCCGAGGGCCAGCTCGTGATCCAACTGAGCTCGGGGATCGAGATCCTCGGCCCGGGAACCACTCGGAGCCTCTCATTCGGGGGCGAGCCGATCTACGCCTATGGGTTGTCGCCCGACGGAAGCAGGATCGTTGCCGCTTCCTACGTCACCGAGCCCACGCACTACACACGGGTAGATCAACTCCTCGCCATCGACACACTTTCGGGTCAACGTACCGTGCTCGTTCGTGCGGGCTCGACCGAGGACCTCGGCCCGGCGGTGTGGTCGCCCGACGGCGGTGAAGTCGCCTACCGGGTCTCCACCTTGGCGGTTGATCCCGCCCTTGAGCACCCAGGTGAACCTACGGCTCAGCGGGTCTGCGTCGTGGCCGTGTCATCGCGAGGCTCGCGATGCTCCTCTGATCTCGGGACCGTGGACGGCTTCTCGTGGTCACCCGAC